>JBJMVL010000068.1:0-2587 GCA_045810735.1 Alphaproteobacteria bacterium | reverse complement strand
CTGGCGCTGAAGTTATGCTGGTGACCGACGTTTCGCCGCTCAGGCCTGAACCGGGCAGGTCATGGGTTTCCAGTTGTGGGGAAGCAGTTCGTTTAGCCGGGTGATGGAGTGCCCGGAAATGCGAGAGAGCACATCGTGGAACCACGCGAACGGCTCGACGCCGCACCGCTTGCAGGAAGCAATGAAGCTGCGCAGCACGGCCGCCGTTTTGCCGCCGCCGTCGCTGCCGAAGAACGTCCAGTTGCCGCGGCCAAGCGCGATGTCGCGGTTGGCTCGTTCCGTGGCGCCGTTGTCTATCTCCAACTCGCCGTCCTGCAGAAATCGCGTCAGCGCCTTCCACTGGTTCAGCGCATAGCGGACTGCGGCCCCAGACGGACTCTTCGGCAGCACTTCCGGCTGCAACTCGAGCAGATACCGATGGAGCTTCTCGATCAGCCGCGCCGATACGCGCTGGCGCAATGCCAGCCGCTCGTCCGCTGACAGAGACAGCGCCTTGGCGTGCTCCTCCACTCGATACAGGCGCGCGATCAGGTGCAACGCCGGCCCCATGCGCGGCTCATCGGATTCGAGCGCCTTGAACACATACCTGCGCGCGTGCATCCAGCACCCGACCTCGGTCATCCCGCGTTGGGGCTTGAAAAATGCGTCGTAGACGGAGTACGCGTCAGCCTGCAGGTAGCCTTTGTATCCCTCCAGAAATTTCGCCGGGCCGGCGCGCGCTCGCGTGGGCGTGTAGTCGTACACGATCACCGGATGGTGATCGTCGCCGAGATACGGCCAGATCCGCCCGTTCCTGGCGAAGGGCAGCTTTCGGTCCAGCACCTTAACGCTGGTGTCGTCGGTGCCGATCACCTTGGAGTTCAACAGCTCCTTCTTCATCGACTGGTACAACGGATCGAGCAGTTCCGCGCACTGCGCCATCCAGCCGCCCATGGTCTTGCGCGAGATCTCGATGCCGTGCCGCTCGAACATCTTTTCCTGCCGGTGCAGCGGCTGGTGGTCGGCCCATTTCGCCACGATCACTTGTGCCAACAAGCTGGCTCCCGCCGTGCCCTTCTCGATCGGCTGCGGAGGCTTGGTGGCGACCCTAACCGTGCAGTCGCAGGCGTACTTCAGGCAAACATCCTGGATCACCTTCATCGACGCGGGGATGTATTCGTAGCGTTCGCTGGTCTCTTCCGCAATCAGCCGCAGGTCCTTGCCGCAGCCGTGGCAGTGCTTTTCCGCTTCCGCCAGATCGTGCACGATGCGTTCGCGCTTCAGATGCCGCGCAAGAGGTTGACGCCCGCCGCGCTTTGGGGTTGGCGTCGCGTTCGGCTTCGACGCCGTTCCCGCATCCCCATCCAGGTCGTCATCGTCGTCGGCGGCGGATTCCGCGTCCCGCGCCTGCCAAGCCGCTTCGAACAGCGCCAGCTGCTCTTTCGACAGCTGCTCGCTCTTGCAATTGCGTTGCGCCTCCAGCAGTTCGCGCAGCAGGCTCTGGTATTTGTTCTGCTCCGTCAGCGAACGATCCAGTTGCTCGGCCAGATCGACGACAATCTTCCGCAGCGTCTCTGAGTCACGCGGCAAGCTGTTCGGATCGATGGCCACCGTGGGTCCAGATTACGCGGAAAGCGGCCCGATTCCAAGTAAAAACAACCGTAAGTCGAAACGTTTTATGAACCCGCGCACCGATAACGTTTGCGCCGCTTCGCCGTGCTCAGATCGATGCCGCTCAGCAGCGCTCCTAACTCCTGCGCCGTGATCTCCCGCTGGCGTTCTCGGGCGCCGCCTTCAAACGGAACCGCGTACGTCCCCTCTTCCAGCCGCTTGCTCCAGACCGCAAGACCGTCGCGATCCCAGTACAGGATTTTCACCCGGTCCCTGCGCCGGCTCGTAAACACAAACAGGTGTCCGGCGAGGACATCCAACTCCAGATGGTCGCGGACGAGCGCGTGCAGACTGTCAAAGCTCTTCCGCATGTCGCACGGCGTCAGGCACAAGTACACCCGCACGCTGGCTGGCAGGTGGATCATGCCCGCAACACGTCCAGCACGGTCCGCAAGGTCGCGGCGTCCACGCCGGCGCTGATGTGCAACCGCTCGCCGGTCACCAACACCAATTCCAGCGCCGCCTCCGCGGCGCCCGCCTGTCGTCGCGGGTTCCGGTCCACCAATGCGAACCGCACCGGCCCCGTTTGCTGGAGCCGTTTCCGCCAGGCGTAGAAGGAGTACTCCGTCAGTCCCTGTTCCTTACAGAACTGCTTCACGGAGATTCCGGCGCGTTGCTGCGCCGCGATTCGTTCGGCCCACTGGTCTGCTTTTGGGTTGGCGGACCGCTGCTCGACGATGGTGTCGCTCATGACACCACCATGCAGCGACGGCCGACAGATTAGGAAGAGCGGTTCACGAGACGCTTACGAAACTGGCGATCGGGCAAAAAAACTGCGAGGCCGTTTTTAGATATCCTCGCCTAAGAAGGCTGAGGCTGATAGGGCTGCACATTGATAACGAATCGCCGTCAGTACGTCCTAGAGTTCCGTGCTCAACCGAGGGGTGGGAACGCGCGCGTTGAGCTTACCGTCGTTGGCCTAGGCGCCTAGGCAGGT
>JBJMVL010000067.1:0-9656 GCA_045810735.1 Alphaproteobacteria bacterium | reverse complement strand
GGATACCGGCAACCGTAAGTGGGGCCGGCCGTACCTCACACGCGAGTTCTTTTCCCGCGCAGCCGAAACAATGGGCGAGCAGATCGTGCTTATTCTGGCCAAGCGCGCTGGGCGCTATATTGCCGGCGCGCTGAATTTTTCGGGCGAAGGCGTGCTGTTCGGCCGCAACTGGGGCGCGACTGAGTTCATTCCCTTCCTGCATTTCGAGACCTGCTACTATCAAGCCATCGAGTACGCCATCGCGCATGGACTTTCCCGCGTGGAAGCTGGCGCGCAGGGAGAGCACAAGCTGCTGCGTGGCTACCTTCCCGTGCCGACCTACTCTGCGCACTACATCGCCCATGCCGGTCTGCGCCGCGCCGTCGGCGACTACCTGACAGCGGAACGCGCCGCCGTTGCCGAGAATATGGAGGTCCTTGCCGAACATGGGCCCTACAAGCGTTCCTGAGTTCGTCACGGCCGGGCTTGACCCAACCTTCTATACTCACAAGATTCTTTCGCCTGCAGATACGCGCACGAAGGACGGATGCCTCAAGCGGCCATGAGAAACGGTGATGCCCATGCCTTATGACACCAGCAATGCTTTCGCCAAAATCCTGCGCGGTGAGCTGCCGTGTGTAAGGGTCTATGAGGACGAGCACACACTCGCCTTTATGGACATCATGCCGAGTGTGGACGGCCACACGCTCGTAATCCCCAAGGCGCCGGCAAAAGAAATATTCGACCTATCCGCGGATGGCGTGGCCGCGCTGATGCGAACAACGCAGAAGGTGGCGAAGGCGGTAAAGCGCGGCCTTAACTGCTCGGGTCTTATGCTTGTGCAGCTAAATGGCACAGCCGCAGGACAGAGCATTCCGCACCTGCACTTTCATATCTTGCCGCGCGAGGAAGGCTTGAACCTGGATCTGCACGGCCGCGCGATAAAAACGCCGGAAGAGCTCGAACCGATCGCCGCCAAAGTCCGCGCGGCGCTATAGGGAAGCCTTTGCACCGGCACGGTCATCGTGGAATGATCGCGGCGAGCAACCAGGGGGGCACTCTCATGAAACATGGGCTGATTTTCGTTGTATTGGCCGCAAGCTTTCTCGCGTTCACCAACGCCGTCGTCCAAGCCGCGAACGTCTCGAAATCCGCGGATTATTGCATCAAGAAGGGTGGCGTGGTGCAGACGCGCATTCCCGAATACGGGACCAATGGCGGCGATCCGCTGATCCTTTCCGGCAGCGCCGACTTTTGTCAGTTCACGGCCAAAGACGGCAGCCAGATCAACCTGTTGCTCAGCACGTTGTGGACGAAGCAGCCGACTCTGGCGGCGCTCGCGTATTACGCGCAGGAACAACTTGGCGACGGTTGCAATGGCAACCCGGCGTCCTGCTATTGCTCGCAATTGGGCGGAAGCGATTTGTTTGGCGGCGTGAATGCGGCCGGCGGTGGCTGGGTTCTTGAAAGCGATCCCAACGATGTGCTGGAGACGTGCATCTTCCCTGATCTGTCGTCGATCGACTCGTGGGGGCTGGCCTACCACTCCGTTGGAACAATCCGCGGCAAGAATTTATCCAAAGTGCTGCGGTACGATAATCCCTACAACGCAGCGCCCGCGCATCACCCGCCCAAGCCCGGCCGTCGAGCCTGAGCGGGCCATAAAACGTATGGGTAGATCACACAACAAGGAGCGTCGCGCTATTTCTGCTCTAGTCGCCGCGCTTTCACGTCGTATTCGTCCGCGAGATTGTTGAGCGCTTCCGTAGCAGGGCGGTCGTTCACCGAACGCGCCAGCCGCCGGCAGCGCGCGGCCTGCGCACGCAATGACGCTGCCTGCCGGCTGTCGGTGATATCGAGCAGCATATTCACCGCGCCCCGGAACGAGCCATCCGGAGCGTACAGCGGCGTTGGGTAGGGCTGAAAGGTGACGCGACTGCCGTCCGGCCGTTCCGCAACCGCAATAACGCCGCGCACCTGTTGCTGCGTTTTGACGGCCTCCGCCATCGGACATTGGTCATGCGGCAGAAAGTCGCCAAGTTCCGTGTAGAGCTTCCAGGTGACGCACCACCGGTCCTGCCCGACGACGGGCACACGGCCTGCGAAATCAATGCAGGCGGCATTGAAATAGCGGATCACACCTTCAGCGTCCGTTACGTAGATCGGTGCCGGCAGGGCGTTCAGCGCGGATAGCAACGCTTCGTCGCCGCTTTTGAGCGCGGCAATCGCTTGATCGAGCACGGCTTCGGCCGATGCGGTGGTTTCAAGCACGGAAGTACACCTTACGCCCCAACGGTTAACACCGTTCTCGTGCTTTGGTTCCGGAAAGCCGCTAGACGCTCTCTTCCGCCTTGGGTTTTTTGGGCGGCGGCAGAGCCTTAGGGGCGCGGCGGGCGGCGGCGTCGGCATCCGTGACGAACTCGAAGACCAGTTTGTCCGCTTCGCGGTCGAGCAGCACGCGCACCGTGCCGCCCTTCTTAAGCTTGCCGAACAGTATTTCGTCGGCCAGTGGCTTCTTGATGTGATCCTGAATAACCCGCGCGAGCGGCCGCGCGCCGAAGGCCTCGTCATAACCCTTCTGTCCCAGCCAGCGCGTAGCCTCCGGGGTGAGATCGAAGGTCACGTCGCGATCCGTGAGTTGCGCTTCGAGCTCCAGCACGAACTTTTCCACCACGCGGTCGATGGTGTCGCGGCCGAGCGCCGCAAAACCAATCGTGGCATCCAGCCGGTTGCGGAATTCCGGCGTGAACAGCTTCTTGATCGCCTCTTCGTCTTCGCCGGTGCGTCTGCCGCGGCCGAAACCGATCGACTCCTTTGCAGCGTCGGAAGCCCCCGCATTGGTGGTCATGATCAGCACCACGTTGCGGAAATCGATCTTCTTGCCGTTATGGTCGGTGAGCTTGCCGTGGTCCATCACCTGCAACAGGATGTTGAACAGGTCCATATGCGCTTTCTCGATTTCGTCGAGCAGCAGCACGCAATGCGGATGCTGGTCCACCCCGTCGGTCAGCAGCCCGCCCTGGTCGAAACCGACATATCCCGGCGGCGCGCCAATGAGCCGGCTCACCGTGTGGCGCTCCATGTATTCGCTCATGTCGAAGCGGATCAGCTCCACGCCCATGACGGATGCGAGCTGCTTGGCCACTTCGGTTTTGCCAACACCGGTAGGACCTGAGAACAGATAGCAGCCGATGGGTTTCTCGGCCTGGCGGAGACCCGCGCGCGCCAGCTTGATGGCGGAGGCGAGCGCGTGGATGGCATCGTTCTGGCCAAACACGACACGGCGCAAATCTTCTTCCAGATTGCGCAGCTGTTCGGCATCCGATTTGGACACGGATTTCGGCGGAATGCGCGCCATCTTGGCTACGACATCTTCCACCTCCTTCACGCCGATCACCTTTTTGCGGCGCGATTCCGGCAGCAGCATCTGCGAAGCGCCGGTTTCGTCGATCACGTCGATCGCCTTGTCCGGCAGCTTGCGGTCGTTGATGTATTTGGCGGACAGCTCCACCGCAGTTTTCACCGCCTCGGCCGTGTAGCGGACCTTGTGATATTCCTCGAAGTACGGCTTCAATCCTTTGAGGATCTTGATGGTGTCGGGAATGGTGGGTTCGGCCACATCGATCTTCTGAAACCGGCGGACCAGCGCGCGGTCCTTTTCGAAATACTGGCGGTATTCCTTGTAGGTGGTCGAACCGATGCAGCGCAGCAGGCCTGCCTGCAGCGCCGGCTTCAGCAGGTTCGACGCATCCATCGCGCCTCCCGATGTGGCGCCCGCGCCTATCACCGTGTGTATCTCGTCGATGAACAGGATGGCACCCTTGATGCCTTCCAGCTCCTTTACGACTGTCTTCAGCCGCTCTTCGAAATCGCCGCGGTAGCGCGTGCCGGCGATCAGCGCGCCCATATCCAGCGAATAGATCGTGGACTCGCGCAACACTTCCGGCACTTCACGCTTGACGATCTTGCGGGCGAGGCCTTCGGCAATCGCGGTCTTGCCCACGCCCGGATCGCCCACGAAGAGCGGGTTGTTCTTCTGCCGGCGGCAAAGAATTTGGATCGTCCGGTCGACCTCGGCGTCGCGCCCAATCAGGGGATCGATGCGGCCTGATTTCGCCTTCTCATTGAGATTCACGCAGTAGGCTTCGAGCGCTTCGGGGCCCTGCTTGTTTTGCTTGTCACCGCCGTCTTCATCGTCATCGGCGCCGCGGACGGTTTTCTGCTGGCTCATGCCAGGCCGCTTGGCAATACCGTGGCTGATGTAGGATACCGCGTCGAGCCGCGTCATGTTCTGCTCTTGCAGGAAGAACACGGCGTGGCTCTCGCGCTCTGTGAACAGCGCCACCAAAACGTTGGCGCCCGTCACCTCGTCGCGGCCGGAGTTCTGCACATGCAGGACTGCACGCTGCACCACCCGCTGGAACCCCGTAGTGGGTTTGGCGTCTTCGCCGTCTTCGATCACGAGAGTGACCAACTCCTCGTCGACGTATTTCCGCAGCGACGCTCGCAGCGCATCGAGGTTGACATTGCAGGCTTTCATCACCTGCTGCGCATCGCCGTCGTCGATGAGCGCGAGAAGCAGATGCTCCAGGGTCGCATATTCGTGATGGCGATCGCTCGCCAGTTTGATGGCGCGATGCAGGGCCTGTTCTAAGCTACGCGAAAGAGACGGCATACCGGAACGCTACTCTTTTTCCATGGTACACTGCAAAGGATGCTGATGGCGGCGGGCAAATTCAATAACCTGGGCCACTTTGGTTTCTGCAACTTCATAGGTGAACACGCCGCAGATGCCTACGCCATGACGGTGAACATGCAACATGATCTGAACTGCTTGGTCCCGGCCCTTGTTGAAGAATCGCTCCAGAATGTGAACGACGAACTCCATCGGCGTGTAGTCATCATTGAGCAGCAGAACCTTGTACAGGCTGGGCTTCTTCGTCTTTGGGCGTGTTTTGGTAGCGACACCGGTGCCGGTGCCGTTGTTCTGGCCCGTCTTGTCGTCGCGCTTATCTCTCATCGAATGCGCAGTATAAGCACGAAAACTTGCAACTCCCTAGCGCGTTGGAATGACGGAGGTACGCAGGTTTGGAAATTACAGTCCGCGCCACAACACCTGACGAGATGTATGTGCGACGCCGCAAAAGTGAAAGGGCCCGGGAAAACATCCCGGGCCCTTTCTGAACCGTTCCGCTTTGGGGGAGGAGCCGCGGAACGATATTTGTTCTGTTACTTAGGCGTGTTACTTAGGCGTGACGCGCCGTCTGCACGACCTCGGCCCAAGCTTGGATGCGCCCTTGAATGGGCTCGAACGCTTCCTTCGTGGCGGAGAGCATGATCTCATTCAGCCGGTTGACCTGGCCGACATAGGTATCGAAGGCGCTCTTCGCGAAATCGCTCTGGATTTCGATGGCCTCGTGCACCGACTTCGCGCCGAGCACGGCTTTGGTCGCCGCAATCGTCTCTTCGACGGACTGCTTGGAGAACAGGTACATTTCGTTCTGGAAGGTCTCGACGCCCTTGCCAGCGGCATTGGCCGCCTTCAGATAGGCCTCGACTGTCTCCTTGCCGAAGCCCAGCGCCTGATCGTAACCCTTAACGGCCTTTTCCAAGCCGTTCTTGAAGGCATCAGCACCGTTCTTCGCTACTGTCTCGGCCGTATTCTTGAATGTATCGCCGGCCGTTTTGGTCTTCGTTGCCATTGGATGGTCCTCTTTCCAAAAGCACCGCCGGGCCGGCACCATGCGACCCTGTTGCAGTGCAACATGACTTATATGCAGTGCAGCATTTGCAGTGTCAAGGACCGAGACAGGGCGCTTGGCCCTGCTTATGCATTTCTACGGGGAAAGGTGCGAGAAAATGCCGGCCGTATTCCGAAAGGTTAATCGAAGGTAAATGCCGGTAACATAAGGTGAATTCCTGATCTGCAGGGTTGCAAATGCCCCATTTTGATCGCATTCTGAACCCCGGGCCGACAAATCAGTTCGAACGGGTGTACGTATGAAGGGACGGCCGGCTGTCAGTCGAAGTTTCCATGCGGCCTATAGCTTGCCGCTTCTCGTACTTGCGCTCCTCGGTCAGCCGGCTTTCGCCCGCTCGCATCACCATTCCTACCATTCTGTTTCTCGCCAGACCCATCACACGTGGCGCCCCCTTAAGCGGAGCGTGACCCGGGGATGGGTCCGCCGAGTTGCCTGGGGAAGCCCGACTGATCCGTCCAAGGATGCGGAACTGGTGCTGGATGGCCGTACTGGCCGGGTTCTGTACGCCCGGAATACCGATGCCCAGCGGCACCCAGCCTCCCTCACCAAGATGATGACGCTATATCTGCTCTTCGACGCACTGAAGAAGGGGCAGGTGAACCTGAACACCCCCATTTATGTCTCGACGCATGCTGCCTTGCAGAATCCCACCAAACTGGGTCTCCGACCGGGCGATTCGCTGCCTGCCGACATGGCGATCCGGGCCGCTGTGGTGCTTTCGGCCAACGATATCGCCGTAGCCATCGCCGAAGCGCTTGGCGGGACGGAATCACATTTTGCCGAGCTGATGACGCAACGAGCGCACGAGCTTGGCATGCGCAATACGTTCTACCATAACGCTTCTGGCTTGCCCGACGACCGGCAAATCACCACCGCCACAGATCTCGGGATTTTGGCCCGTCACCTGGCTTACGACTTCCCACAATATTTCCATTACTTTTCGCTGCCCGGGTTTGAATTCCGCGGCCGCGTTCATATGGGCCACGACAACCTGCTCGGCCGTTATGCGGGAACTGACGGAATCAAGACCGGCTACACCAACGCTTCCGGCTTCAACCTCGTTTCGTCCGTTGTTCGTGGCGGCGCACACGTCATCGGCGTGGTGATGGGCGGTTACAGCGCGCATCGCCGCGATATGGAAATGATGCGCCTGCTCGACTGGACGTTTGCCCAGATCAGCGCGCAGCCGACGCTTGTAGCGCGCGCGGAAGTGCCGTGGCAGACCATGGCACAACGCTCGAATGCAGCGCCGGTGGTCGCGGGTTTCCAGTTCGGCCAGGCGGCTTCTCAGCAATTGCCGATGCAGCAGTATGCGTCGCTGGCTCCGCGAAGCGAGATGGATGAGGACGCCGCCGAATCGCGGGCCGATGAGGACGAAATTGCGAAGATCATAAACACGGCGCCCCCCAAGCCGCAGGTCGGTGCGCAACCCGTCGTCCAACGACCCGCGCCCCTGAAGCCCAGGCCGAATTTGGCGATGATTTCTTCGCCGGCAGAAGTGAATTTTCCGCAGGTCAAGCCGGCTGCCGCACCTGCAGTGAGCGCGCCGAATGTAATTCCGACGCCGCGTGACAACACTATGCCTGTGGCACTTGCCTCGTATCAGACGGCCAATCTACCGGCGGTTTCGCCGATGTCGCGCGGCGCCTTCAACCCGACAATCGCCAAACCCAGCGCAGCGACTCCGAATGCATCACTGGCTAAGGTCGCAACCCCGGCCCCCGTCACGCAGCATGGCTGGACCATCCAGATTGGCGCGTTTGGCGACGTGCCCACCGCTCGCGCCGAGCTTGCGGCCTATGCGGAAAAATCAGCCGAGAAACTTGGACAAGCCGAACGGATTGTTGTTCCGTACCTAGGGTCCGATGGCAAAACCATGTATCGCGCACGGTTCGGCAGTTTTGCCGAGCAGGAGGCGCGCGAGATATGCACGGCACTCACCCATAAGGGACACAGCTGCTTCGCCTCGACCTTGGCACATTAGCTCAGCAGCACATCTTTTGCTTCGTTGATCTTCGCTGCGAGGTAATCGGTCCCGCCGCGGTCGGGATGCAAGTTTAACATGAGTTTCTTGTAGGCGGCGCGGATTTCCTCTTCCGCGGCACCGGCTGAAAGCCCCAGCACGCGATACGCTTCGTCGCGGGTCATGCCGGAACTCGCGCGACGTTGCTGGTGCGACGACGTTTTCTCGTCCGCCGTCCCGCGCCAATCGGCGCCAAGGCGGCGATCGAGATAGGCTTCCAGCAGCCGTGCGGTTTCGGAATCGGCCGGCCGAGCTTCGGTATAGAAACGCAGCACATCGTCATCCGTGAGTTGATTCAGCGATTGACCTGAGAATGCGCCCTTCAGCACGCGGCCCCGCATCTCACCGGTATCGTGATTGAGTTCCATATCCAGCCAATCGGTCGCGACGCACGTGGTTCGGCCGGTTTGGGTGCGCGGGCCGCCGCCGGGATGTAGGAATTGCCAGTGTGGCCAACCGCCAGGCCACACGCGCCCGCCGGTGAACACGCCATACGCCATGCTGCCAAGCAGCACCGCCACCGGGACGATGCCGCGCACGAGGAAGAACGCAGCCGCGAGCACCAGCGCCCCCGCGCCCAAATAGCGCAGAGTTTTCACCAAAGCCTTCGGATCGGCGCGGGTAAAGCCGTGCAGCAGGATGAGAATAAGGACCAGCGCGAAGGCGCCGATCAGCAGGTCGATCATCCGGGTTTTGTGCCGATGGAACGCGCGAGCCGCAACACCTCGCCGCCGGTGAGTTCGGCGAAGCGGTTGAGCGCCGAGCTGCCGCCGGCCGCATACACCGCTGCCGCGCGCAAAAGATCGCGCAAGCTTCGTGGCGCACCGGAATCGAAGCGGGCGTATACGCCGTGCGTCAGCCGCGCGACTTCACGGAATACGGCTGCGGCATTGGGATCATCCCCTTCGTGGAACATGAAAGCAGGAACCCCGAGCAGCGCCAGCCCACCCGCCTCCTTCGCCACCACATCCGGGTTTTCCTCGAAGCAATCGCCGACATAAACCAGCGCGCCGACCTTGGTGCGGCGGGCTTCTTCGGCGGCATGCGCAAGCACGCGGCGGAGTTGCGTGAAGCCGCTGCGCGTGCCGATACCGCGCATGCGCGCACCGAGCGCCGACGGAGTGGTGGTCCATTCGCTCACCTCAAACTCCCCGCGCCCGCGGAAATAGACCAGCTGCACACCCAGCCCGCCGATGGATTGCGCCACCTCGAACATGTCGCTCTGGATTTCTGTTGCCGCATCCCAGGTGAATTGGCGGCTCATGGTGGCATCGACCGCGAAAATCAGCCGGCCCTTGACCTGCGCCAAGGTGGGTGTATGCGTGGCGACATTCAGAAATGCCGTAATATCCTTGGACGACGAGCGCTTGACGGGCAAATTGGCCATGTTCCCTCCGATCACCGGAATCTTGGTATTCGGAGGCGAAATTCCAAGCCTATCCGGCCAACGCCACCGGCTCGCGGAGGGGTTGTGGCAGGCCGAGAGCGTGCACCAGCTCGCGCACCTCCTGCCGCGCGGCGAGCGTGGACATGGAGAGCGAGACGCTCAGTCCCTGCTGCGGCAAGTCCAGCATGGTGAGACCCATCGGGAAGAGCTCGCGGAAGATCACCCGTTCGCCAAAGCCTTTGGTCACCCGAAAGCCGATACGCTGAGCCAATGTCGCGACCGCCTCGGTCAGCCGCTTCTTGTTGCGCGCCTCGGTGGAGGCGACGCGGTTGCGCATCACCACCCAGTCGAGCGCCGGCTTCTTCGCCATCAGGCGGCGCTTGCGGCAATCCCAGACGAAATCGCTGTATACGCTCGGGCCTTTGATCTCGAAGGTCGCCGGATCGAGGCGGGCCAGCAGGTCGAAATCGACGAAGCTGTCGTTCAGCGGTGTCACTAGGGTGTC
>JBJMVL010000066.1:0-11378 GCA_045810735.1 Alphaproteobacteria bacterium | reverse complement strand
GGGGGCGCAGGGCACATGGTGCATCACACCGCCTTGGCGGAAGTGATGGGAGCAATCGACCTCGCCATGGCAAAGTACGGCTAAACGCTCCGCAATTTCACACGACAGAATTGCCGGGCACGTGTGAGACACAGTGAAAATCGCGCCGGTCAGTTCCGGTTGGGCGCGCTAAGAGATCACCGGAAACAGAACGCTGACCGTTGTCCCCTCACCGGAGCTTTCGTGAACCGCTTTTGCCCCGATCTGCCGGGACAGGGATTCGATAAATTTTAGTCCTGAGCCACCTTCGCGCGGCTTCTTGAACCCCTTGCCGTTGTCCGAGATTGTCAGACGGCCCTCACCGTAGCCGACCCCACTCTCAAGTCTCACCTTAATGCGACCGCCCTGCTCGCCAAAGGCGTGTTTGATGCTGTTTACCGCTGCCTCATTGAGAATGAGACCCAGCGACACGGCACGGTCCACGGTCAGCTCCAGCTCGTCGGCCTCAATTTCGATTTCGATATTTTCGACCTGCTGCCTTAGAGAATGGCACAGCGCGCGCAGATAATCCGCGAGTTTCACAACCTGCGTATCACCGCGTGCCGCGAGCTGGTCGTGCGCCAACGACAGCGCATAGATGCGGCTCGCCACGTGGTCCAGCGCGCGATGAACCTCATCGGTTCGATAGCGGCGCTTCTGCATGAAGACCGAGGACAAGATCAGCTGGAAATTATTTTTGACGCGGTGCTGCATCTCTCTGAGAAGAAGTTCGCTGTACCGGGCTTCGACGGCGGCCGTAGCCTTGCGCTCGACCTCTCCCGATGTCGTGGCATAACGCTCAATGACCGGCCCGATCAAAGTACCCGCGGCGGTCAGGAATTGGACGGTGTCCTCGGTGAAGTCTCTTTCGACGGTGCTGTCCACTTCGAGCACGCCCCACGCTGAGCCATCCACCATCACCGGCACGTTCGCCAGAGAGACGATGCCATGTTCCTTCAGCAACTCCGAAAACGTGAACTCCGATTGCGCATCCAGTCGCGTGATGACCAGGGTCTCGGCCGTTTGCCAGGTCCGTCCCGGCGCCGAACGCATATCGGACGGGAGCACCGCTGATCCGACCACACCTGGTTTCCAACCGACGCCGGCAGCGACGATCAGGTCCGCAGTGGCGGGCCGATACTGCAGCACTTTGACGTGATGAATTTCTACGGCACGCGCGACCTGCTGGACCACCCGATCCAGAAAGCTGTCCAACCCCCCGCGTTCGCCCGCGAGCTTTCCAAGATCCCCCAGAATACGGACGTGCCGGCGAACCGTCTCCAGCTTGGAGCCGCTACTCTTCTCGACATCCATTTCCGTGGCCACAATCGTTCACCGCCCGACTGCCGTTTGGATATTGAGCGGCAACGACGAACCGCCATAACAAACCCTTCGATGCTACCTGCAAAAGAACCCTGTTGCCGCGAACCGTCGCCGCGGCAGGCCGCATCTCGGCGGCGCCATCCCTGGTTCAGCGAGCGAAGTACCCGCGCATGCAAAGGAGCGTAGGGGCATGCAAAGAGGAGTCGCATTAACCTCTGCTAAGGTTGGAGCGAAAACTCTGTACGCATTCGTACACGCTGGGAACGCGTCCAGTGAACCAGTTGCCGCGTTCTTGTGATGCCATTGAGACAAAGCTCCATCGGCAGCCAGATGCAGGGTGCGCCGTAAAGTCGGCCCCCGTGGTTCTCTGCGTTCCGTACGAAGGCGTACCGAGTTTTCCCCTCCGCGGCAGCACAGGTTAATGCGCAGCCTTCCGGAACGGCATAATGTCATCGGATGAACACCGAGTACTTCATTCGGCATTACAATGGGCAAGGCGGATTGCTTGCCTTCGAACTGATCGCCTGTAACGACGATGGCGAAGCCATCTTCACGGCGGTTTCTGAGCCGGTGCCGAGCGGGTGCACGGTACTCGAAGTTTCTGCCGAGAAACGAATTGTGTGGCGTGGCGAACCCACTCCTTTCGGGAACAGCGCGAGTTTGCGCTTGCAGCGCAGCGCGCGCCTGCCGTAACCACGGCGGCGTCGCGCACATTTAGCTGGTTGGAACCATCGAACCGCGTTTGCATCTTCGGCAACTCGAGGAAGAGCGCGCCACGACCGGCGCCATGCTCGCAGCTGGCGTGCTCGGGATGGGAGCCGTTCTTGTTTCCGCTGTGGCGCGGAATCGAGCGGCCGCCATTGGCTTGCTCGTGGCAAGTCTGATCGACCTGCTGGGGGCGATCTGCCGGCATGCGCGGGCAAAGCGCGAAGCCGCAGCCCTGCTGGCGCGCCTCTCGCATCGAACTCACCCGGACAATGAGTGCTCCCGAGTGGCGGACGCGGCGCCGCGCGGCGGATGACTGGGCGCGCGGCTGTGGCTGCTTAGCTCGACGGCTTCTGGGCGCGGGATAACGTGCGGGCAGCGTCGATAAATTCGCTCGGCATCATAACCACGGTCATGGTGTTCTGCTCGGCGCCGATCTCGGTCAGCATCTGCATGCGGCGCAGCTCCAGCGATTCCGGCGTCTTGACGATCTCGTCCGCGGCCTGGCGCAGCTTGACGGCGGCTTCCATCTCCGCTTCCGCCTTGATAATGCGGGCGCGCTTCTCCCGCAGAGCCTCGGCTTCCTGCGCCATGGCGCGCTGCATGGATTGGGGAATCTCGACGTTCTTCATTTCGACGTTCTGCACCTCCACGCCCCAAGCTTCGGTTATCTGATCGACGCGCTCCTTGAGCAAGGCTGCGATCTTCTCCCGCTCCTTCAGCACATCGTCGAGCGTGTGCTGGCCGATGGCGTTGCGCAACGTCGTAAGCGCCACCTGGATAACCGCATCGCGCACATTCTGCACTTCGATGATGGCGAGGTCCGGCTTCACCACGCGGTACCAGATGACGGCGTTGGCCTTCACCGGAACGTTGTCGCGCGTCATGGCTTCCTGCTGTTCCACACCGTCGGTGAACACCCGCATGTCGACCATCACTGCCCTCTCGACGCCGAGCGGAATGATCCAGAAGAGCCCCGGCCCGCGGATGCCTCTGTAACTCCCGAAGCGAAATACCAGCGCGCGCTGGTATTGCTGCGCGATGCGAAAGCCTGTGAGCAGGATAAAAAAGATCACGCCAATGACGACGAGCCCGACCATGCGAATCTCCCGGAGCCGTGACCGGCTATAGGTAGGTGCTCGGGGGTTCTTTGGCAAAGCGGCGCGGATCGAAGGCCGGCTGAGGCAGCGCCCCGTCGAGCACCACATCACGCATCATTGCCGCGATAGCGGGCGCAAACAGGATACCGTTGCGGAATTGGCCGCTGGCAACGAACAGACCATCGAGCGAGGATGGTCCGATGAGCGGCCGGTCGTCCGGCGAGCCCGGGCGCAGCCCCGCCCAATGATCCGCGAGATCCCATTCTGCCAGCGGCGGCATCAATCCCGTGGCGCAGGCGTGAAGCCACTCGGCCGCCCTCCGCGTCACGCGAGTGTCGAAGCCTTCGCGCGTCATCGTGGCGCCCACCAGCAGCCGGTCATGCCGCGGCACAAGATACACCTCATTGCCCCACACCATATGCTTCGGAATGGCATCGCCCTTCGGTGAAAGCGCGATCATTTCGCCTTTCACCGGAATGACAGCTGGACTGGCGTCTGCCGGTAAGCCTTCGATGCGGCTGCTCCAGGCACCGGCCGCCAGAACGAACGCGTCCGCCCGATAGAGCGCAAAGGGCGTGCGGGCAGCCGCTGCGCGCCCAGTCTCGATTTCGAAGCGAACCACCGGTTCGTTGATCTTCAGCACGCCACCGGCTCGCTGAAACGCGATGCCGAGCGCGATCGCGAGCGCGCGGTTGTCCACCTGCGCTTCATTCGGATCGAACAGGGCACCGGCAACGGCGTCCGAAAGCAGCGGTTCCAGCAGGCTTGCAGCGGACGGCATCAGGAAATCCAGCGCCGCCGATCCTTTCGCCCGTCGTTCAAGCGAAGCCGCTTCTGCTGGCGAGCGCGCAACAATGAGTGTGCCGTCCACGCGGTAGCCGGGATCGATGCCGGAGACTTCCTCGATCTCGCGCGCGAAATGCGGCCACAACGACGCGGCATGACGCGCGAGCCGCGCCTGCGGGGTGTCGCCTTCTTCAATCTCGGCGGTGGCCGCGATCATGCCGGCCGACGCCCACGTCGCGCCGCGGCCCGGCTGCGCGCGCTCCAATACCGTGACCCGCGCACCGCCTTGGGCGAGCCGCCATCCGATCGAAAGCCCGGCAACGCCCGCGCCGATCACAATGATTTTCATGCGGTGGAATTAGGGCGTCGCTTTCGCACGGTCAATTCGCGTGACCGGCGCTGCACTGCTTGCTATTCGCACACAGAGCGATACAGAAGGTGCATATGGAAACGGCTATCTTTGCGGAATCCATATGCTGATACTCTGTTACGGTCAGACGAAGTCCGGTACCACCCTCGCGTTCGAACTTATCAAGAGCGTCCTCGATAGCGCGGGTCACAAGCAGCACAAGCTGCTAGGTGAACCGGTAGATGCGCGATCTTCCATTAATTACATCGAGGCGCTGACACGGAAAAAATTAAACGACCTTCTGTCGACGATCGGTAGCCGCTGGATCGCCGTCAAAACCCACTCCGGAATTGCAGATCCACTATTTGCTTATGTGGAAAGGCTGCAAGGCGAGAGGCGCCTGCAACTTGTCGTATCCTATCGCGACCCTCGCGACATATGCCTGTCACTGCTCGACGCCGGAGAGGCAGCGCGGGTGTCCGGCGCAAAACGATTTTCTCATGTCACTGATTTGGCGGTGGCCAAGAAAAGGGTCGCTGCACAGGCCGAGATATTCTTCAAATGGGCCGCAGTCCCCGGTGCACTGCTGCTCTATCACGACATGGTCGCCTTTGATCCGGATACCGCCATCGATCGAATTGAAAGCCGCTTGGGCCTGCACGCAGATCATGAAGGCGCAAAGCGACACGTATTCGAGGAGGCATTTACACACAAGAGCGAGGCGCAGCGGAACAGATTTCTCAGTGAACTGACGGAGCAGCAAAACGAGGAAATGAAAAGTCTGTTTTCAGCATTCATTTCTAACTTCATTGACGGCGAGCCGGAACGTTTTCTGTCGGAAACGCGAAGTCACATTCTGCAGCGTGAAATCCTGCGCCGCGCATCCGGAGCCCGTGATGTGGAGCCAACCATTCCATAAAGGGCCGATCATTTCCAGGAAGCGAGTCTGCGATATAGTCTGAGGGCACGGGGTGGCCTGTCCTCAGAGCAGAGATGGAGATCCACATGGAAAAAGCATTGTTCGGCGCAGGGTGTTTCTGGGGCGTGGAGCATTTCTTTCGCGAAGTGCCGGGCGTGATCAACGCCGTGTCCGGTTACGCGGGCGGCAAGGTTGATCATCCCACGTACAAGCAAGTGTGCAGCGACAACACTGGGCATGCTGAAGTCGTCGAGGTAACCTTCGATCCGGCGAAGGTGTCATACGCCACGCTCGTCGAACTGTTCTTCAAGATGCACGACCCCACACAGCTGAACCGGCAGGGGCCCGATGTCGGCACGCAATACCGCAGCGCGATCTTCACCCATTCTCCCGAGCAGGAGCGGATCGCGAAAGAGGAACTGGAGAAGGCGAAAGCCTCGGGTCGCTACAAGCGGCCGATCGTCACCGTCATCGAGCCCGCCAAGCCCTTCTGGCCGGCAGAAGATTACCACCAGCGCTATTTCGAGAAGCACGGCGGCTCCTGCCACATCTCCTATGCGGAGCTGGTGGCGCAATGAGCTTGGCGAGGGGTCTGGGGGCGGCGCTGATGGCGATTGGATTGACGGCAACATCCGCATACGGACAGATGAGCCGCGGCGACCGCTACTCCGGCGCGCCGTGGGCGACGCGCTCGCCGGTGCTGGCGCAGCACGGCATGGTCGCAAGCGAGCAACCGCTCGCCTCGGAAGCTGCCGTCGAAATCCTGAAACATGGCGGCAGCGCGGTGGATGCGGCGATTGCCGCCAACGCGATGATGGGACTGATGCAGCCGGTGCTGAATGGCATCGGCGGCGACCTGTTCGCCATCGTCTACGATCCGAAAACACACAAGCTCTACGGCTACAACGGCTCGGGCCACTCTGCGCGGGGGCGCGATCTCGCGAAGATGACAGCGGAGGTGGAAGCCGCCTACCGGCGCGCCGGCATGCCGGTAAAGCCGCACATTCCATCCGTCGGCTCTCTGCCGATCACGGTCCCAGGTACGGTGGATGCGTGGTTCGCGCTGCATCAGAAATTCGGGCGTTTGCCGATGGCGCAGGATCTGGCGCCAGCTATTCACTTCGCGACCATCGGCTTTCCGGTGACGCAGCTGATCGCCAAATACTGGGCCGGCAACATGGCGGCTTTCGAGAAGAACAAGGGCCTGATCGAAGAGCTGGGCAACGCGCGCCACACGTATTTGATATCGGATGCGCAGGGCGGCCACACGCCTGCGGAAGGCGAAATCTTCAAGAACCCCGATCTGGCACACACGCTGTCGATGCTCGCGCAAGGCGGACGGGATGTTTTCTACAAAGGCGAAATTGCGCGCGCTATCGATGCCTATTTCAAGCGCATCGGCGGCGATCTGCGTTACGAGGATTTCGCGGCCCCTCACGGCGAGTGGGTGACGCCGCTCTCCGTAAATTATCGCGGCTATGACGTGTACGAGCTGCCGCCGAACGGCCAGGGGGCCGCGGTGCTGCAGATGCTGCAAATTCTTAAGACCTACGATCTGAAGAAGATGGGCTCGGGCTCCGCCGATGCGCTCACCGCCATGCTGGAAGCCAAGCGGCTGGCGTATGAGGATTTGGCGAAGTGGTATGCCGATCCGGCGTTCGTACATGTGCCGATGAAGGGGCTGTTGTCGGATGCGTATGCCGATGAGCGGCGGAAGCTGGTCAATCTCGAGCACGCCAATCCCAACATCGGGCCAGGCGATCCAAAGCTGCACGACGGCGACACGATCTATCTCGCCGCCGCCGACAAGGACGGCATGATGGTTTCGCTGATCCAGTCCAACTACCGCGGCATGGGCTCGGGGCTGGTGCCCGACCATCTCGGATTCATGTTTCAGGATCGCGGCGAGCTGTATTCGTTGAATCCTGCAGCGGCCAATGTGTACGCGCCGGCCAAGCGGCCGTTCCAGACCATCATCCCTGCCTTCATCATGAAAGATGGCCAGCCCTTCATGTCGTTCGGGCTGATGGGCGGCGACATGCAGCCGCAAGGTCATGTGCAAATCATGACCGACATCGTCGATTTCGGCATGAATGTGCAGGAGGCGGGTGACGCCGCGCGCTGGCG
The DNA here is from genome assembly GCA_045810735.1 of Alphaproteobacteria bacterium. Lineage (GTDB taxonomy): Bacteria > Pseudomonadota > Alphaproteobacteria > Micropepsales > Micropepsaceae > Rhizomicrobium. Next base: position 4,051 of record JBJMVL010000066.1, on the reverse strand, counting down.
ACATGTCGGCGATGCGGAGCCGACCGGTGAGGCGTCCCAAGGCATCGGTGAGGTTGAAATGGAATCCGGCTTCGATCCGGCGGTAAGGGCGGAGCTTGCGAAACGCGGCTACAAGATCGTGCCCGGCACCGGAAATTTCGGCGGCTATCAGGCGATCATGCGCGCGCCCAATGGGGTCTACTGGGGCGCGTCCGAAATGCGCAAGGACGGCGAGGTAGTCGGATACTGACTGCTACTGGCCCGTTGCGGTGCGCACCGGAAAGCGGATGGATGCCTGCGATCCGTCGGAAAAATGCAAAGTGACCGGCACGGACTGGCCGGGCTTTAGGGTCGGGCCAGGGTCCGTGCACATGAGGTGATAGCCGCCCGGCGCGAACTTCACCGTCTGGCCGGGCGGAATATCGACGCTCGTCACATCCGACATCGTATCCATGCCGCCTTTCTGCTCGCTCTTGTGCAGCATGAGCATGCCGCAAACCGGCGAATCCGCGGCGGTCAGCGCGGCAGGCCACTGGCCAGTGTTGCGCAGCTCGAAGTACCCGCCGGCGGGCAAATGCGCCGGTAACGCCCGAAACCATGGGTTGGAGATCGCCAGGTGGTGTGTCATCGGCGGCGGCGTCGCCATTCCCGCCGCAGCCAGAATTACCAGACTATGCAACCACATGTGCAGCTCCTTCCTCGTTCCGTCGCATGTTGATCAGGACGATGATAATCGCAAGCAGGCTGAGAAGCGTGCCCGGCAGCCAGATGATGAGGCCGCCATAATGCTGGTCGCTTAATGCCGGAATTTCGAACATGCGGCCGCAGATTTGATAGACCGGATAATAGTCGGTGCCGGCAAGCGACAGAACGGCGCCAAGCGCCATTTGGGGCGGTTCCACGGCGATGATGAGCAATGCGCGAATACCGCTGCCGATGCGCGCTGGAGGCTTGGGCCGCGGATCGAGCACCAGCCACCAGAAGGCGATGCCATCCAGCGCCATCGACCAGTTCATGATGTCGTAGAGGCGCTTGTCGAGCATGACGCGGGTGTGAATCTCCGGGATCAGCCACAGATAGATCATGCCCACGAAGATGAGCGGGGCGACTACCGGGTTCATGATCAAATTGACGAAGCCGCGCACCGGTTTCGACGGAAGCAACGGCTTCAGGAACTCCGGCATGCCAGCCCATAGCACCGGGCCCGACGCACCGAGCGCGATGAGCAAAGCGCCAACGTGATGCAGGATGAAATGCTGCGCCCGGTGAATGAAGAACATGTGCTGCGCGTAGTAATCGACGTGGGTCTGCACCATGGCATAAAGTGAGAGCACGCCGACCACGAAGCAGCCGCTGCGCCACAGCGGCGGGCGCTGCGTGGCCGACAACCGCGACAATCCGATGAAGAACCACGCCAGGCTTAAGCTCGTGGCGAGAAACACCGGCCAGGAAAATTCCCACGGCAGAACGAACGGCAGCTGTGCCGGATACTCGCGGCAGGCAAACCACAGCAGGCCCCCAAGCAGGAGCAGCGCCGCGAAGCCGATCCATTCGCGCGAATTGCTTTCAAATCGGGTGCTGAGCGTTGCCGCTGTCATGCCCGCGTTATAGCCAAGCGATGCTGCGATCCGCGAGGCGTTTGGCCGCAGCCGCGACCGTGCTAGTCACGCTCCTATGAGACGCCTGCCTATTCTCGTTGCGGCGCTGATGCTGGCGGCTTGCGGGCGCGGCGAAGTGCGGCCGGGCGCCAGCGACATCAGCGGGATCATGCCTGAGCTCTCGTTCAAGATGACCCGCACCAATGACGGCGCGACCGTGACGGCGGACAGCTATCGCGGCAAAGTGGTGGCGCTCTATTTCGGCTACACACATTGTCCGGACGAATGCCCCACCACGCTCGCCAATCTCGCCAACGCCCTGCACCAGCTTGGGCCCAAAGCGAACAATGTGCGGGTGCTGTTCGTGAGCGTCGATCCGGCGCGCGACACGGTGCCAACTCTCAAGGCCTACGCCTCGACGTTCGCGCCGCAGATCGACGGCCTGCGCGGCACCGACGATCAGATCGCAGCACTCGCGCGGCGCTATCGCGTGCTCTACCGCGTCACGCCACCCTCTGGAGGCAAGGACATCGAAGTCATGCACTCCGACTCCACCTTCTTCTTCGATCCCTCCGGCCACGCCCGCCTCGTCACCACCCGCACAGACGATACCAAGTCAGTTGCGGCCGACATCAGACGCCTGCTCTCCGGCTAAATGTGTAGCGCACGGCCGTCGGCGGCGAGCACGGCTTCGTGCATCATTTCGCTCAAGGTCGGATGGGGGAAGATGGTCGACGCCAATTCAGCGTCGGTCAGCTCGCCCGACTTGGCGACAACATAACCCTGGATCAGTTCGGTCACTTCCGCGCCAATCATGTGCGCGCCAAGCAGTTCCCCCGTTTCTGCATCGAATACGGTCTTGACCAGGCCTTCCGGCTCACCCAGCGCAATCGCTTTGCCGTTGCCGATGAAGGGGAATTTGCCGACACGGATTTGACGCCCCGAGTTTTTCGCCGCCGCTTCGGTGAGTCCCACGCTCGCCACCTGCGGCCAGCAATAGGTGCAGCCGGGCACGTTGGATGTGTTCAGCGGGTGCACGCCTTTCACGCCGGCGATGCGCTCGGCCACGATCACGCCCTCATGCATGCCCTTGTGCGCCAGCCAGGGCGGGCCGACGAGATCGCCGATCGCCCAGATGCCGGCAACCCCGGTCGCACCCCATTTGTCGGCGACAACATGGGTTTTTTCGGTCTTGATACCCGCCTGCTCGAATCCGTTATCCTCGACATTGCCGACGATGCCGATGGCAAGGATGACGCGGTCCACGGTCAGCGTTTCGGTTTTGCCGTCCTTCGACTTCAAGGTGGCCGTGACATTGTCAGTGCCCTTATCCAGTTTCTCGACCGTCGTGCCGACCTTGATCTTCATCCCCTGTTTGGCGAACGCCTTGCGCGCGAATTGCGATATCTCTTCGTCTTCCACCGGCAGCACGCGGTCGAGCACTTCCACAATCGTCACGTCGCTGCCAAGCGTGCGGTAGAAACTGGCGAATTCGATGCCGATGGCGCCGGAGCCGATGACCAACAAAGATTTTGGAAAGCTCGGCGGCACCATCGCTTCGCGATAGGTCCAGATCAGTTTGCCGTCCGGCTCCAGCCCCGGCAGCGTGCGCGCTCGCGCGCCCGTCGCCAGCACGATGTTCTTCGCTGCGTATTCTGTGGCTTTGCCGTCTTTCGTGACCGCGATCTTGTCTTTGCCGGCGAGCTTCGCTTCGCCGGTGATGATGGCGATCTTGTGCTTCTTCATCAGGAAGGCGACGCCATTCGACAGCTGTTTCGACACCTTGCGCGAGCGCTCGACGATCTTCGCCAGATCGAATTTGAAATTGTCGGCGGAGAAGCCGAACTCGCCCAGCCGGTGCATCAGGTGCCAGATCTCGCTGGAACGCAGCAGCGCCTTGGTCGGGATGCAGCCCCAGTTCAGGCAGATGCCGCCCAGCTGATCACGCTCCACAATCGCAGTGTTCAGCCCCAGCTGCGCCGCGCGAATGGCACACACATAGCCGGCAGGGCCGGAGCCGATCACGATGACGTCGTAGGAATCCATGGTGGTCTCACGAATAGAGGAAGCCGTAGGCGATCACCGCGCCCAGCGCCGGCAGCAGGAAGAAGATGGTGTAGATGCCGGATATGGAGAGGAACTTCACCGTCGTCCAGAACCAGCTCTGCTCATAGAAACGGTGGATCGACAGAAATACGTATACGCCGATCGAGCCGAGCAGGAACCAAAACACGAGAACGCCGGACACCAATTGCGCCAACCCCACTGCGACGATGAGGGCAACAAAGGTGAAGGTATGCACGCTGAGCGAGAATATGAGGTGATCCACGAAGTAGAACTTCTTGCGCTGTCGCCAGTAGAAGACCGCAAGCAGCACGGCGTAAAGCGGCAGCAGCAGAAACAACACCCGCGGAATCCAGGTGGTCAGCGGCTCGTTGAGCGCGGCGGGATTCGCGGCCAGCCGCGACAGGCCG
>JBJMVL010000065.1:0-26590 GCA_045810735.1 Alphaproteobacteria bacterium | reverse complement strand
CCGCCTCCAGCGCAAATGCGCGGTCGAGCCCCTGTCCCATGCCTACCCTGCCGTTGTTCTTGCGAATCTGCCCGCCATGTTAGCCCGGATGGTGCCGGAATTTGGCAGGAAAGTTCGCTTTCGCCACAGCTTATCCCCGCGGGTATTTTGGCGGTAACCGACCCCCGCGCTAGAGTGTGGCCATGAGCCTTGCCACCGTCGCTGCCGCTTCCGGCGAAGAAATCGTGCCCTTCGACATCACGCGCGCCGGGCGCTCCGTTTTCCAGGCGCTGCTGGACACGCGCGCCGAATTCGGCGGCAAGAAGGTGGCGATCGTCGATGGCGACGAGCGGGTGCTGAGCTATGATGATCTCATCCGCGCATCCTTCGCGCTGGGGCATGCCCTGAAGAAAGGCACACGGCCGGGCGAAGCGGTGGGTGTGATGCTGCCCACGAGCGCCGGCGCGGTGATCGCCTTCTTTGCGCTGTGCGCCTATGGCCGCGTGCCCGCAATGCTGAACTTCACTTCCGGTGCGGCCGGCCTGACGTCGGCGCTGCGCACGGCCAAGGTGCGGCGGCTGGTGACGGCGCACCGCTTCATCAAGATCGCCAAGCTCGAACAGCTGATCGAGGACCTGAAGGACTCGTTCGAGATGGTCTATCTGGAAGATGTTCGCAAAGAGATCTCGTTGCGCGACAAGCTTGCCGCCGGCATCGGGCAGATCGTCCCATCGGCGATCGCCAGCCGGCCGGTGGAAGGTGTACCCGCCGTCATCCTGTTCACCTCCGGCACCGAGGGAGAGCCGAAGGGCGTGGCGCTGTCGCACCGCAATCTGCTGTCAAATGTTGAGCAGGTGCGCTCGCACATCGCGCTTTATCCCACGGACGTGCTGTTCAATCCATTACCGACCTTCCACTGCTTCGGACTTACGGTCGGCGCCCTGATGCCGCTGATGCTCGGCATCAAGGCGGTATTTCATCCCACGCCCTTGCAGCCGCATGAGATCGTGCGGCGGATCAGGGCATCGGGCGCCACCATCCTGCTTTCGACCGACACCTTCATCTCGCAATATGCGCGTGCCGGCGAGCAGGGCGACATGAGCTCGCTGCGTCTTGCGGTGTGCGGCGCGGAGCGGCTGCGCGACGAAACGCGCGCGCTGTTCCGCAAGAAATATGCGCTTGAGCTGCTCGAAGGTTACGGCGTGACGGAAGCCTCGCCGGTGGTGGCGGCGAACCAGCCCGGCGCCAACCGTCATGGCACCGTGGGCCGGCTGCTGAAGGGGATCGAAGGAAAACTGGAACCGGTGGACGGTATCCCGAACGCCGGGCGACTGCTCATCAAAGGGCCGAACATCATGCTCGGCTACATGCTTGCCGATCGTCCCGGCGCCATCGTGCCGCCGCCCGGCGGCTGGCACGACACCGGCGACATCGTGAACATCGACGACGAAGGATTCATCTCCATCAAGGGCCGGGTGAAACGCTTCGCCAAAGTGGGCGGCGAGATCGTGTCGCTGGCGGTGGTGGAGAACTGCGCCTCCGCGCTGTGGCCGGATCATTGCCACGCCGCCCTCGCCTTTCCCGATGCCCGCAAGGGCGAGCAGGTTCTGCTGGTGACCACAACGCCGGATGCCAACCGGCATGATCTTCTCGGCTGGGCCCACAACCACGGCGTGCCGGAGCTGGCGGTGCCGCGGCGCATTCTGTACGTGGACCAGATTCCGGTCCTCGGCACCGGCAAGACGGACTACGTCAAGGTGCAGGCCATGGTGGGCGAGCAGCTGGAAGAACAACCGGCGGCGTAATAAAAGCATTGGCGCTGCGCTGGAAGTCTGATTTTAAGCGTTTCTAGCTCTTGATTCCTACCGTTTGTGGTTCTATATCTGTTCCCTTCTGAAGGAGCAGAACATGGAAACTGACCAGGAAAAAGAGTGGGCCTTGTTCTTTCGAGGCAAAAGCGCGGAGGCCATATCGGCGCTTGATCCACCGCATGGCTTGTCCGAGCAGGAGCAACTCCGGTTCATCGACCTGCAGGCGAATGCTGGGGAGAAGGCCCGGCGCGCCGCAGAGCGCGAACTCCAGTGGAAGCGGGAGGAGGAGGCCCGCAAGATTCGCAAGGACGACGATAACCTCGTGGATCTCAATCTCGCCGCGGCTCGAGCAAACCCGTTCATAAACCCAGACATTAAATTGCTGCCGCCCCCTGCGGAGCCCGCACTCCCTTTCACCATTCCCGAGGGCAGCGCCGATGTGCTGCTGGAAAAGCAGATCGGATCCTGCGCCGGGTTGATCGAGCACGTCGCCCGCTACATCGCGCGCAATGACAGCGCGATCGATGCCTGCACCAATTTCATGGAGCGCATCGGCTCGATGATGAAGTCATCGGCGGAAGTGGCAAAGGTCGTCGGACGGTTCCGCGGCCTCGAAGCCGAAGAAACCCGGCATCGCATGATCGTCGAGCACGCGGGGCGGTAGGGGGGGGTTGCGAGAGTGACTTCAACGATCAAGATATTGCGGCCAGAGGATGTGTGGCACCCACGGATTGGAGCGCCGCTCGGCAATCGCAACCGGCTGAAGCACGGCTACCACACGCGTGAGTGCAAGCAGCTCCGCCGTTACATCGCGCAGTGGCGTCGCGAAACGAAAGCGCTGATGGCGCAGGCGCAGCGAGAGCTGGCGCGGCGCAAACTTCCCACCGAGCATGTGGTCGCAACAACTGAACCCAAGGAGAACTCACCCCTTCTCGCGCATCAGGCGGGCCTTGTCGCGTTGCCAGTCGCGCTGCTTTTCCGTCTGCCGCTTGTCGTGCAGCTTCTTGCCGCGCGCCACGCCGAGCTCGCATTTGGCGATGCCCTTGGGCGTGAAGTAGACGCGCAGGGGGATGAGGGTCATGCCTTCGCGCTGGATGGCGATGCTAAGCCGCCTTGCTTCGCCCTTGTGCACCAGCAGCTTCCGCGAACGCCGCGGCTCGTGGTTGAACCGGTTCGCCATGGTGTATTCGGGGATGTAGGCGTTGACGAGGAAGATCTCGCCGTCCTTTGCATGCGCGTAGGATTCCCCGATGTTCGCCTTGCCGCTGCGCAGGCTCTTCACCTCCGAGCCCATCAGTTGCAGCCCCGCTTCCAGCGTCGACTCGATGGCATAAGCGTAGCGGGCCTTGCGGTTGTCGGCGACGATCTTGCGGTCGTCGTCTTTCTTTTTCGCCATCTGCTAGAGCAACCCGGCCGCGATCATCGCGTCGCGAGCCTTGCCCTGCCCTGCTTCGGTGGCCGGCATCATGGGCGAGCGGAGTTCATTGTGGCAGAGGCCAAGCAGCGACGCGGCGTATTTCACGCAGGCCGGACTTGGATCGACGAACATCGCATCGTGCAGCGGCATGAGGCGCTCGTGAATCTCCCGCGCGCTCTCGAACGCGCCCTGCAAGCAGGCATCCTGGAACTGCGCGCACAGCCGCGGCGCGATGTTGGCCGTCACCGAGACGCAGCCGTGACCGCCAAGTACCATGTAGCCGAGGGCGGTGGGATCGTCCCCCGACAACAGCCGCCAGTCCTTACCGCAGGCCAGTTTCTCGCGTGTTGGCCGCGCCAGATTGGCCGTGGCGTCCTTCACACCGATGATATTTTCGATCTTCGACAGCCGCGCCATGGTTTCGACGGAGATGTCGACGATCGCCCGGCTGGGGATGTTGTAGAGGATGATCGGGATATCGACCTCTTCTGCCAAAGTGGCGAAGTGGTGGTAAATTCCTTCCTGCGACGGCTTGTTGTAGTAGCCGGTGACCGACAGCACCGCATCGGCGCCCACCTCCGCGGCGGCTTTCGCCCGCGCGATCGCCGTCGCCGTGGAATTGGAGCCCGCGCCGGCGATCACCGGCACCCGGCCGTTCGCCTCTTTCACGCAAATCTCGATCACTCGCCGGCGCTCCGTTTCGTCCAGCGTCGCGGCCTCGCCCGTGCTGCCGCATGGTACAAGACCGTGGGTTCCTTCCGCGATCTGCCAGGCGATAAGGCTCCGCAGTGCCCCTTCGTCCAATTGGCCACCCTTCATCGGAGTGATAAGCGCCGGAATGGAACCTCGGAGGCGGTTGCGCACATCGCGCATCGGCGAAATCCATCATATTTCATTGCGAAGGTAACGCCCGCGGTGGCAAAGCAGCAAGGCGCTGGGGTTCGCGCCGTACGGGCGCCATTCGTCAAGCGTCAGTCATACAGCTGCGTCATTCCCGGAGGATCCCGATGAGCTCCGTTCGAGCGCTTCTGCTTTCCGGCGTCGCCTTGCTTCTGGGAGCGGCCGCTGCGGTTGGGGCGGTAGCATTCGCCGAGCCGAGCACAAATGCACCGCCGGGCGTGAACATGACCCTGCCGTCCGGTCTGCTTCAGAAGAACAATACGATCATGATGGCGCCGATCGCCGACAGCAATCCGGGCGTGTCGATCGGTGCAGAGCGGCGGCCCGGCCTCGTGCGCGTACTGACCCTTGCTGACCGCAACCTTTACCTGCGCGCCTTCGAGGCGGCGGAACGCCGGGATTGGAGCACGGCGAGGGCCCTTGCGGCGCAGGGCAGCGATCCCGTCGGCCGGCGGCTGATCGAGTGGCGTTACTTGCTCGATGGAGGCAGCGGCGCGTCGTTTACGGAAATCTTTGCTTTCCTGTACGCCAATCCCGACTGGCCAAATCGCGATACGCTGTTCGCCCGCGCCGAAGGCATGATGGATCCCCATGCACCGCCGCAGACGGTGCATGCCTTCTTCCAGGGCCGGGAACCGGTCTCCGGCATCGGCAAGGTGCGGCTGGGGGAAGCCTATCTCGCCACCGGCGACGCCGCGAAAGGGGTCGCGCTCATCCGCGACGGCTGGGTCAATGGCGATTTTGATGTCAGCCAGGAATTCGACGTCACGCGCCGTCATCCCGACCTGCTGACACCAGAGGTCTCCCGCGCCCGGCTCAATCGGCTTTTGCTGGACAATCAACTTTCCGCAGCGAGGCGGGAAATGGTTCGTGCGCCGGCGGATACGCAACAGGTGGCGCAGGTGCGTCTGGCGCTGCAGACCGCCAGTCCTTCGCAGGGCGTGCAGATGCTGAACAGCCTGCCGCCTTCGCTGCAATGGGACCCCAACCTGATGTTCGACCGCGCCCGGCTTCTCCGGCAGCAGAATCAGGTAACGGCTATCGCACCGGTTCTCTCACGCGCTCCGACGCGCGACATGGCGCGGATCAATCCAGCCAAGGTGTGGAGCGAAATCAGCACGGCGGCGCGCGAAGCGATCCAGGATCGCTACTACACAACCGCGCACGCCCTCATCCAGTACAGCGGGCTCGCCACCGGTAACGAATACACAGAAGCGGAATTTCTGGCGGGTTGGCTCGACCTCCGCTTCCTGCGCCATCCGCGCGAGGCGCGCACGCATTTCATCAATGTCGGGCGCGTCAACGTGCGGCCGGTCAGCAAGGCACGCGGCTATTACTGGGCCGGACGCTCGGACGAAGCGGCCGGCGATTATGCCACCGCGCGGCAGGACTACTACGCCGCTGCGCAATACGCCCACACCTTCTATGGCCAGCTTGCGCTGGCAAAGATCGAGTCAGCGCCGACCTTGCGTCTGCGCGACACGCCGGCAACAGCGACCGCCGCCCAGCTCGCGGCCTATCAGAACGAGAACCTGACGCACGCCATCCGCGCACTTGCGGATATGGGAATGGTGAGTCTCGTGCGGGCGTTCGCAAGCTACGACGCCGAAGCCCATCCCGAACCGTGGCATGTAAAATTGCTGGTGGCGGACCTCACCAGCATGGGATTCACCGACGCGGCCATCCGCGCGTCGAAAACTGCGTCCTACAGCGGCACGCATTTGATGGCCTATTCGCATCCGGTGATCGCGGTTCCCCAGTATACGGGGCCCGGATATGCACCGGAACAGGCGTTCGTGCTTGCGGTAATCCGGCAGGAAACGGAATTCGATCCCGCCGCCGTCAGCGGTGCTGGCGCCCGCGGCTTGATGCAGCTTATGCCGGCGTCCGCCCAACGGAATGCCGGACGCGGCGGCCTCGCTTACATGCCGGATCAGCTGCTCAGCAATACGAGCTACAATATGCAGCTCGGCATGGTGGAGATGGCGGAAAATCTCGCCCGCTACGGCGGCTCCTATGTTCTCACGGCTGCTGCCTACAATGCCGGGCCCGGCAACGTGAGCAAGTGGATCAACACCTACGGCGATCCCCGCAGCCCTGTGGTGGATCCGCTCGACTGGATCGAGGAAATTCCGTTCGCCGAGACGCGCAATTACGTGCAGCGTGTGATGGAAAATATGGAAGTTTATCGCAACCGGGTATCCGGCCGCGACGAGCCGTTGCGAATCGTCGCCGACCTTTACCGGCCTCGCGCGCCGGACGTACGACCCCTGCCGCCAGCTCCGGCAGCGGCGCCAGCCGCACCGGTCACCCGCGCGGAAACTTCCGCTGGGCGGGTTTCCGGACGGTGATCAGGCAGCAGCGGCGGTAGCGAAAGATGACAGGAATTCGCGAGCCTGCCGCTGTGCCTCAGCGATCTGACGCGCGTTCATCTCTGCGGAGATCTGGGCGCGCCAGCTTTTCGCGATTTCGCTGCCTCGCATGGCTGCGAGGTTGAACCACTTGTGCGCGGCCACGTAGTCCACACTCACCCCCTGGCCGGTGGAATACGCAAGACCCAGATTATACAGCGCATCCGGACGCCCCTTGCGCGCGTCATTCTCATACTGCGTCAGCGCGTCGATATCGATGCACGCCATCGCTGCCCCTCCCTTGCCGGTTACCGGCGTTCCCGCTCACATCCGCGTGCGAGCCAATCCCGCAACGCGTGTCCCGATGGTGATCGTGGAAAAACTAAGGCAGAGTTAACGACTTCGGCATCGTTGCCACAGTTGGGGCGAGAACGTGGCATCGGCAACGATAGCGGTGGTGGATATTGGCCGTTGCGGTGGGTGCGTACCGGCCAGCGGCTGAACGGTGAGAGGAAGAAGTGGCCGAGCTGGAGACGGCTTGGCCGCGACTGCCCCACCTTTCCGATTACGCCGGAACGGAGCAGCCGCGGCTTTCGCCATGGCTTGATCAGGCTTTTTTGCGCTTGGTCGCCTTGCGCTTGCGGCTCGTCGTCTTGCGAGCTGCGCCGCGGGCGGACGCCGCCTTGCGCGTCGTCTTCCGTTTCTTCGCGCCGCCTTTTCTCTTCTTTGACGTCATTGGCATGTCAAACGACTCCTCTTGTGTTTGAGGCCGTGCGACTCGCACCCCCCAAAACGCTGAGAATATGGAAGAATTTTTCTTAACGATGCAATACCGGCCAATAACGCGCCCTCGCGGCAGATACTAAAAATGCGTAAAATGTAGTGTTTTGCAGCGATCTAGCGCTTCATCTGTATAGGGAGCAAATTGCCTGCATCAAAGCACGCGGCGCGTCAAGCGCTTGAAAATGTGCGAATCACCCGGCATCGGCGATTCCTAATCGTATTCTTAAGAGCTCATTCACCGTCTGGGGATTTGCTTTTCCACCGGTCTCTTTCATCACCTGGCCGACAAACCATCCGGCAAGATTCGGTTTCCTCTTCACCGCTTCAGCCTTCTCAGGATTCGCCGCGATCACTGTGTCGATGGCGTGCTCGATGGCGGAGGTATCGGTGACTTGGCGCAACCCGCGCGCTTCGACGATGATGCGCGGGTCGCCGCCTTCGTTCCAGATGATGTCGAGGAGCTCCTTGGCAATCTTTCCGGAAATCACCTTTTGAGTAAGCAGCTGAAGGATCGCTACGTTCTGGGCCGGCGACACTGGGCTGATGGCGACCGACAGGCCCGCTTTGTTGAGGCGGCCGAACATCTCATTATTCAGCCAGTTGGCGGCGGCTTTGGGCTCCCCGCCATTCGCAATCATCGCCTCGAAATAATCGGCCACCTCTTTTTCCGTAACGAGGACAGCTGCATCGTAGGCGGACAGACCGGCCTGCATGAACCGTGCCTTCTTCTCGTCTGGCAATTCGGGAAGCGAGCGGGCGATCTCATCAACCCATTCCTGCTCGATCTCGAGCGGTAGCAGATCAGGGTCGGGAAAATAGCGGTAGTCATGCGCCTCCTCCTTGGAGCGCATGGAACGGGTTTCGCCAACACGCGAATCGAATAGCCGTGTTTCCTGCTCGATGCGGCCGCCGGACTCCAGAATCTCCACCTGCCGCCGGGCTTCGTATTCTACCGCCAGAGCGATGAAGCGCATCGAGTTCACGTTTTTGATCTCGGAGCGCGTGCCATATGGCTCACCGGGACGCCGAACCGAAACGTTCACATCCGCGCGCATGGAACCTTCATCCATGTTGCCGTCACAGGTGCCGAGATAGCGGACGATGGCGCGTAGTTTGCGCAGGAAGGCGGCGGCCTCATCGCTGCCGCGCATGTCGGGCTTCGTCACGATCTCCATCAGCGCCACGCCGGACCGGTTAAGATCGACGTATGTGCAATCAGGGTGCTGGTCGTGTAAACTTTTTCCAGCGTCCTGCTCAAGATGCAGCCGCTCAATCCTAACGCGACGAGTTTCGCCGTTTGGCAGGTCGACGGTGACCTCCCCCTCGCCCACAATGGGCCGCTTGTACTGGCTGATCTGATAGCCGGCCGGCAAGTCAGGATAAAAATAGTTCTTTCGATCGAAGACCGAGCGATGATTGATCTCGGCCTTGAGTCCCAAGCCTGTACGGATCGCCTGCTCCACGCATTTGCGGTTGATCACCGGCAACATCCCAGGCATCGCTGCATCCACAAAACTGACCTGCGAATTCGGCTCGGCCCCGAAGCCCGTCGCCGCCCCGGAAAACAATTTGGCGTTGGAGAGCACCTGGGCGTGGACCTCCATGCCGATGACGATTTCCCACTGGCCGTTTGAGCCATTGATAAGCTTTGAGACGCGCTCGTTCATGCCACCCACCATTTTTGGGGTCGAGCCGTGAAGTTCGCCGCCAGTTCGATAGAGCGCCCTACGCGCAGCACGGTGGCTTCATCAAAGGCCTTGCCAATGATCTGCAGCCCAAGCGGCAACCCATTCTCTGTCAGACCGGCTGGCACGGAGATCGCCGGTAATCCTGCTAGATTCACCGTCACTGTGAACACGTCGTTGAGATACATGGAGACGGGATCATTGCTCTTCTCGCCAAGCGCGAAGGCGGGCTCCGGCGTTGCGGGCGTCAGCAGCACATCACATTTCCGAAACGCACTCTCGAAGTCGCGCTTGATAAGCGTGCGGAGCTTCTGCGCGCGTATGTAGTACGCCTCGTAATAACCGGCAGACAGAACATAGGTGCCGACAAGAATCCGCCGCTTCACTTCCGCACCGAAGCCCTCTGACCGGCTGTGCTCATACAGATCGATCAAATCTTGCGCGTCTTGCGCGCGACGGCCGTAGCGCACCCCGTCATAGCGCGCGAGATTGGACGAGGCCTCCGCCGGCGCAACAATATAATAGGCAGGCAATGCGTACTTTGTGTGTGGCAGAGAGACTTCAATCACTTGGGCGCCCTGCGCCTTTAGCCACTCGGCACCATGCTGCCACAGCACGTCAATTTCCGGCGGCGCACTATCGGCGCGGTATTCTTTGGGAATACCAATGCGCAATCCTTTGATGCCGTCCTCCAACGCTGCCTCATAGTCAGGCACCGGGACATCGACACTGGTCGAATCCTTTTCGTCTACGCTCGCAACGTGGCGAAGCAGGATAGCGGCATCGCGCACCGTACGTGCCATCGGCCCCGCCTGATCGAGCGATGACGCGAACGCGACGATTCCCCACCGCGAGCAGCGTCCATAGGTTGGCTTCAACCCTACAATGCCGCTAAGGGCGGCGGGCTGGCGGATGGAACCGCCGGTATCAGTGCCGGTTGCCGCAAGGCAAAGTTGTCCAGCGATTGCCGCTGCCGATCCGCCGGACGATCCGCCTGGCACCAGGCTCTGGTTTGAGTTTCGCGCGCGCCAAGGATTAATAACCGGCTTGAAATAGCTCGTCTCGTTGGATGAGCCCATTGCGAACTCATCCATGTTGGTCTTGCCCAACATGACCGCGCCCGCATCCCACAAATTCTGCGACACCGTCGACTCATAAGGGGGCACGAAATTGCCAAGGATGTGGCTGCCTGCAGTGGTACGCACGCCTTTGGTGCAGAACAGATCCTTGATCGCGAGCGGCAGCCCTTCCAGCGGCCGGGCTTCACCGCGGGCGATGCGTGCGTCGGAGTCTTTGGCCATTGCCAGAGCGCGATCTGGGGTTTCGGTGATAAAGGCATTGAGCGTCCGCGCGCTTTCCATCGCCGCCATGAAATGCGTTGTCAGCTCCGCCGAAGAGATTTTCTTGGCGCGAACGGCGTCACGCGCTTCGGCCAAGGTAAGATCCGTCGGCTCGCTCATGCCGCGAGCGCCCCAGACACCAGCGGTTTCTCGTAGAACATCGACCAGCCCGAATCTGGATAATCCAGCACCGGGCGGCAGCGGTGGAATCCCGCGCGCTCATAAACACGCCATGCCGCCGGATGCCGGTCTCCGGTTTCCAGCACAAGCCGGCGCAACCCTTCGACCCGCGCCAGCATCTCGATTTCGGCAACGATGCACCCGCCGATGCCGCGACCTTGATATGCAGGCCGGGTGTACATCCGCTTCACCTCACCGATGCTGTCCGCATGGCGCTTCAGGGCGCCGCAGGCAACGGCAACACCATCCTCGCGGGCGATGAACACGGTTGTGGACGGGTCCGCCATCTGGTCCGCGGTCAGGTGGTAGCAGTGCTCCGGAGGGGTCAGCGCGTGAAGGGCGGCATTCAGTTCCGTGATCAGCGCCCGAATGTCATCAGCGAGTGGATTTTCGACTGCAATGGAGATCGCCATTCCTACTCCACCACCTTTGGCACGACAAAAAAATTGTCGTCGCTTTGGGGCGCATTGGCGACAATGGCCGTTGCGTCGCCACCGGCGGTGACCACGTCCTCGCGCATCTTGAGTTTATGAACGACGACGCTGGTCATCGGCTCCACGCTTTCGACGTCGACTTCCTGGAGTTGCTCAATCCAGCCCAGAATACCGTTCAGCTCGATCATCATCGATTCGACCCGCTCCTCCGGTACGGCGATCCGCGCCAGCTTGGCGATACGGCGAACGGTGGCCTTGTCGACGGACATTCTTTTGGCTGCTAGGGATGCGAGAACTTGCTACCAATCTCAGCGGCTGGCTGGCAAGCAAGAGTGTCGCGGTGGGAACCTATGCGCCAAGATGACAGGGGATATCAAACTTGGGTGTCGTAGCGCTGCCAGTCCTGTCGGCGCAAATGAGAATAGGGCAACGACTCCTGGGACTTGATCTGGGAGAAAAGACCATTGGCCTCGCGCTTTCGGATACTTTTCTCACGGTCGCCACGCCCTATGATACCTTGAAGCGTAGCAAATTCAGTGTAGATGTTGCAAAAATCGAGGCAATTGTTGCCAAAGAAGGCATCGGCGGACTGGTCGTTGGCTTGCCGCTGAACATGGACGGAAGCGACGGCCCATCCGCGCAATCGGCACGCGCCTTCGCCCGCAACTTTGCCGCACGAGCCGGCCGCCCCATCGTGCTTTGGGATGAGCGGCTCTCTACTGCAGCCGTTCAGCGTGACATGATCGCCGCGGCCGCGAGCCGCAAGCGGCGCGCATCGGCGGTCGACAAGGTTGCGGCGGCCTACATTCTTCAGGGTGCGCTGGAGGCCTTGCGCAACTTGCCGCGTTAGCGGTCGCTTCCTATAAGCGTGAGCTTTAATGGCTCTGCGACACCTTACCTCGATCAGTGATCTCACGAATGACGAGATCGAACGCCTCTTTTCTCTGGCCGACAAATACCTGGCAGAGCTTGGCGATCCCGCCCTCCCCTACCGGATTGGTCAGAGTACAGATTCCTTGGCCGGCCGCATCATGGCGACGCTCTTCTACGAACCGAGCACGCGCACACGGCTGTCATTCGAAAGCGCCATGTCGCGTCTGGGCGGAATGGTAATATCAAGCGCGGACCCCGCGACGAGTTCCGCTGCGAAGGGCGAAACGCTGGCAGATACCGCTCGAATTGTCTCGGCTTACGCGGACATCATCGTGCTTCGTCATACTCGCGAAGGCGCCGCCACACTAGCGGCGCAATACGCCAGCGTGCCGGTAATCAATGGGGGCGACGGCGCGCATGAACATCCGACACAGACCCTCTGCGATCTTTTCAGTATCCGCCGCGAAAAAGGACATCTGGATAGTTTGAACGTAGCGCTCTTAGGTGATTTGAAGAACAGCCGCACGATTCACTCCCTCGTCTACGGGCTCGCGCGGTTCGGCGCGAATGTCGTCCTAATGCCAGCTCCAGGCATGGATTTGCCCACCCACTTTATCTCCGAAGTTCAGGAGGGCTGTGATTATGTCTCGATCGAAGGTACGCAACTTCAAGGCGCCACCGCTGCCTACGGACCGCGGGGCCGCTCTTTATCAAATCCAAATCCCCAAATCGATGTTCTTTATCTAACCCGATTTCAGAAAGAACGCTGGCCTGAGAGGATTGCTGCCTATCCGATAGTGAATGCTGAGTTTCTGAATTCGAAGGCGTTCGAGCATGCTCTTGTGTTGCATCCCTTGCCGCGCGTTGACGAACTCGATCCGGATTTCGATTCTGATCCGCGCGCGGGCTATTTCCGCCAAGCTTCATATGGCGTAGCCATTCGTATGGCACTGATTTCGATGCTGGTGAACGCGGAGGATGAACCTGCACTCGAGCGGTTTTCAACTGGTTTTCGACATCACGCTGCAGAAAACGACGTACCCGCATCCAGATCATTCTGCAGCAATCCGAACTGCATTACCCGCACGGAAGACAAGCCTCGCTTCCGCGCATCTGCACCGCAATCGGCACGCAAACGTTGCGCCTATTGCGGTCATGAAACGCTGTAATGATCGCTCTTCCGAATAACATATGGTTTGGCATCGAGATAGGCGTAGCGTTGGCGCTTGGATACCTGCTTGGCTCTATCCCCTTTGGTCTGATTTTCGGCTGGCTCGCCGGTGTGGGCGATGTCCGCAATATCGGATCCGGCAATATTGGCGCGACGAACGTCCTGCGCACTGGCAAGCGCTGGGCGGCCGCGGCCACCTTGATCTGCGACGGCGCCAAAGGTGCAGTTGCCGTAGTCGTAGCGGCAAGGTTCGGAGAGGGGTTGGCGGTTGCTGCTGGGGTCGGCGCTTTCCTGGGCCACGTTTTTCCGGTCTGGCTCAAATTTCACGGCGGCAAGGGCGTGGCGACTTTTTTTGGCGTTGTGTTGGCACTCGACTGGCGCATCGGTTTGCTGGCTTCGCTAACATGGCTTTCAACCGCGGCACTGTTTCGCGTCTCGTCGCTCGCCGCTTTGGTAGCTGCTACGCTGACACCCGTTTACTTCTTCTTCCGCGGAAACCCTGTGCTCGCCCTCACCGCTGCTGTATTTGCAATCGTCATTTTCCTGAAACACCGCTCCAATATCGCGCGATTGTTCAATGGTGACGAACCGCGCATCGGCGGCAAACCCTCTGCCTCATGAATCCGCCTTCGGCACGGCAAGCTAGGGACTGGCTGCGCCTCGCGCGGACGCAGAACGTCGGTCCTGTAACGTTTTCTCACCTCATCGCGCGCTTCGGATCGGCGACTGCCGCTCTCGACGCCTTGCCGAGCCTGGTGCAGCGCGGCGGTGGTGCGAGCCTCAAGATTCCAAACGCCACTAAGGCTGAGGATGAAATCGCTGCCTTAGCGAGGATCAATGGTCGGTTTGTGCTCTCCTGCGAGCCGGCTTTTCCGTCCGGCTTGGCCGCGCTGGATCCGCCGCCGCCGCTGATCGCCGTGTTGGGTAACGCAGCTCTGCTATCCAAAGAAGCCATTGCCATTGTCGGCGCCCGCAATGCCTCTGCGCTGGGACGAAAATTCGCCGCCAGTTTGGCGGCAGCACTGGGCGAAGCGGGACTGATTATCGCGTCGGGTATGGCTAGGGGAATCGATGCAGCCGCTCACGCAGCCGCCCTTCCAACTGGCACATGCGCCGTCCTGGCAGGCGGTGTCGACATCGTCTATCCAGCTGAGAACAACGCATTATACGACCAACTGAAGACGGAAGGCGCGATTATTTCGGAAATGCCTCTGGGAGAATCTCCTCAGGCAAGACATTTCCCACGTCGCAATCGAATCATCTCCGGTCTTTCGCGCGGGACCGTCATTGTTGAAGCTGCAGAAAATTCGGGTTCGCTGATCACGGCGAACTATGCGCTCGAGCAAGGACGCGAGGTGTTTGCAGTGCCCGGCTCACCTCTCGACCCACGCGCGCGCGGTACAAACCGGCTTATCCGGCAGGGAGCCACCCTCACCGAGTCGGCGGAAGATGTGTTGAATATCCTGAAACCCATCCTCGCTCACGCCTTCCGCGAACCCGAAACGCCGAGCCGATTTCATGGGGGCGGCAACGTGATTGAGGGCGACATTGAAAAGGTAAGGGATATGCTCCTGGCGTCGCTTGCGCCGAGTCCGGTCGAAATCGACGAATTGATCCGCCAATGCCATCTTCCCGCACCGCTCGTCATGGCAACGCTGCTTGAGCTAGAAGTGGCCGGTCGCGTGAACCGCCATGCGGGAAACCGGATTTCACTCGCCTGACTGCCGTTTCCGGGGAGAACTATCCGCCAGGCGCTCGGCTTCTCCTACCGCGGCATCCAGAAGCTCCGCTAGTCGAAAGTGCCGCTGCCGTTTGGCAATGGCCTGGAGCCCCCGAAGCATATCCTTTGAGTAGGAGGCCGTTTCTTGCGGAGAGAGGATCCTCGTCCGACTCGGAAGGAGGTCGCCGGCAGAACGGAACGGCATCGGCACAACCTAGAAAGCTGCCTAGAGTAAACCTTCCAGGCTCCTTATACAACTACAAGTAGTAAATCGCTAGCGGGTACGCTCTGCTCTGGCCCAGGTTCAGTGGCGTGCTGAGGCTTGGCTTTGTTGGCTATTCGCTGTCGAATTTCCGCGGCAAATGCTAAGGTCGGGACCATGGGGCAGCGGGCCATATCAGTTTCAGGCACAGTGCTTCCGCGTTCGGAAGTGCACTTGATGCGCTTCGCCACACGCCACCTGTTCAAGCCCATCGGACTCCTAGCGCTCGAGTTCGCAGCATACCTCGCCTGTGTAGGTGTAGCGGTCGTAAGCATTTCTCTGGTCTTGAAACTGGTGGCTGCGTTAATCGCGGGTGTTCTCACTGCCACGCTTGCGATTGTCGGTCACGACTGCGCGCATCGGGGCGGCACGCGTTCTCACAGACTGAACCGGATTATCGCGACGATCGGCTTCTTACCTGCCCTGCATCCGCTGAGCCGGTGGGAATATCACCACAACCAGGTGCACCACCGGTATACAACCCAGCTAGGCCGCGACAACGCCTTTCCGCCTATGACGGTCGAGGAATACCAGCGCGCTTCATCGGGTGCGCGCTTCTACTATCGTTTCCTGCGAAGCCTTTGGGGTCAGCCCTTCTTCTATCTGGTACAGATCTGGGCGAAGGACATTATCCCGCCTCGGCTGACCCTCTTCACGCGACGAGATTGGTTCGACTTCGCACTTGTTTGCTTATGGGCTGCCGTGCTGCTCGCAGGAACCACCGCACTATCGCACAGTATCCACCCTCACGACGGTTGGTGGTTTGCCTTTGGCAACAGCGCTGTTTTTGCATTCCTAATTCCATTTCTTGTCTGGAACCTGTTCATCTCTTTCGTAACCGTAGTCCAGCACACGGGTCCGGATGTGCGCTGGTCGATTCCTACGGGCCGCCCATCGACTTTCGAGCAGAAGCTGCATGGAACGGTACGAATCCGTTTTCCGGAAATCGTCGATGCGGTGTTTCACCGGTTGATGCAGCATCCGGCGCACCACATCAATCCGATCATCCCGCTCTACACCCTGAAATCCGCGCAGCATCGGCTGGAGGATCTCGATCCGGAAGGCTTGATACTGGTCCGCTGGACGCCAGTATACCACTTGCGTCTTACCCGCGTGTGCAAACTTTATGATCCGGCGCGAAATGGCTGGTGCGACTTTCAGTACCGCCCAACAGCCTGATCGACTTCGTCGACGTATTTGCGGGACTACTGGTTTAGCGCCAATCACAGTACTTCATTAACCCTGCACGTTAAGGAGGCGAACACGACAGCCTGAATAGCATGCGCACGGGCTGATGCACGGTATTCCTTTTGACTAGCGACTTCGTCGCCGATCCATTCATCGATGCTTCTGCGCTGCCGGAACGGATGGCCGCGGACGCACGGTCCCTCGCGCGCGGATTCATACTCTTCGGCACCTACTCTGCGCTCTACGTCTTAACGCTGGTGGATGCTCTGGCGCCGCTTCCCTTGTGGGCGAACATGATTTTCGCGATCGGAAATGGGCTGATGATCGCAATGTTGTTCATCGTGGGTCACGATTGCCAACATGGCGCGTTCGTTCCAGGACGACAGTGGAATTTGTGGATTGGTCGACTAGCCTTTCTCCCTTGCGTGCATGCCGGCAGCTCTGGCGCTTCGCGCACAACGCGCTGCATCATTGCCGCACCAACCTGAAGGGAATCGATCCGGTATGGGTGCCGATGAGCGTCGAAGAGTACCGGGCCGCATCCTCCGTGCGACGCTTCCTCGAGCGCATCTACCGCGGTCCCGCCGGCCCGCTGATCTATTATTATGCACGGTTCTGGCCGCTGACCGTCCTGCTTCCCGCTTCGCGCGATTTGCACGGCAAACGCCTTCGACACCTGCCTGATACCGCATTCGCGCTGACCGGCTTCGCGCTTACGATTTCTTTCATTGTGTGGCTCGGAACGCTTCTCGCGCCCGAGCGTCCGATCTCGCTCGTCCTTGTGCTCGGCTGGACTCTCCCGTTTGCGATCTGGAATTATCTCGCCGGGTTCAGCTTTTATCTCAATCACACCCATCCGGCATTGCCGTGGTTCGAGGACGAGAAGCTTTGGCGAATGCACGGCGATGCCGTTGCCACCACAATTCACATGAAGCTGCCAATCGATGTGCTGCCCCTCTATTCGTCCAGCATGACCCACACGGCGCACCACCAATGCCCAACTACGCCGGTTTATGAGCTCTCGCCCGCGCAACGGGCTTTGAAGCATGCAAGGGGTGCCGCTGTGCTGGAATATACCCTCTCTCTCAGGGAATACCTGCGCATCGTTAAAGCCTGCAAGCTGTTCGATTTTAAGCAGATGCGCTGGACTGACTTCTCCGGCAATCCAACATCGCCTCGGCTGATACCATAGCCAAGTGCCTGTCAGTCGCCCGTCTGCCCGGATAGCGCCTTGTTGGCACCTATGCTAAAGAAGACGGCGCGACGGGGTGCGTGCGTAGATGATACCGGCTTTTCAGCTCAAGGCGGCTTCAGATTACATCGCGGTGATCCGCCCTCTTCTGCCGCGCGAAGCCTTTCGCCCCGATCCCCGTCATCTGCTCCGCATTGCCGCCCACTTGCTGATCATAGGTACCGGCTATTTCATCTTGCGCGAAACCAACCAGTTGTGGATGGCGATTGTCATAAGCTTGATCGTGGGTCACAGCCAGGCCTGTCTCGTCTTTCTTGGGCACGACCTCAGCCACAACGCGATCGTCAAAAATGTGCAAGGAAAACGCGCGCTTGAGCTGCTGATTTGGGGGCTGAACCTGATCCCGCCATCGCTGTGGATTCGTGTCCACAATCAGAACCACCACCCCGAAACCAACACATTGCGCGATACCGACCGGGTGTATCGCGCCTGCGAGGAAACGCGCGCGAACCGCATCTACAATCGCTTGTTTCACCCGAACCGAAAGACGCCTTTCCAGCATCCCTTCGTGCTCGTTCACTTCGTCACATACATTATCCGCCACCTGAGTGCGGCGCTGATGTCCGGCAAGAGAAAGCCGTCTGTCGTGACGTTCAAGCCGCACTATTCGCCCACCCTGAAAAGGCAGATTCTGACGGAACTGGCAATCATCGCCGCGTTCCAGGTGGCGCTGTGGTTGTTCCTGCACGGAAGCTGGTGGCGCTGTGTGCTGGCGGTTCCGGTGCCGATCCTGACTGCCTCCTGTGTCGCGATGGTTTATCTGTTCACCAACCACTTCCTCAATCCGCTGTGCGAAAGGACGGATCCCCTGATCGGCACGACTTCGGTAGAGGTGCCGCGCTTCTTCGATTGGCTGCACGACAACACCTCGTACCACACCGAGCACCATCTCTTTCCCGGCATGAATCCGCGTTACTACCCGCTCGTATCGAAACTGCTCCGGCAACATTTTCCCGAGCGATACAACAGGCTCCCCATCCAGGAAGCCTGGCGGCGCATCTGGGCGCAGGACGAATTCATCAGCGAACCGAACAGCCTCCCGCAGCACACCGCGCTCCGGATTGCAGCCGAATAGAACTATACCAACCGGCTCTGGTGAACCGCCGCGGCAATGAACGACGCGAACAGCGGATGCGGGTCGAACGGGCGCGACTTCAGTTCCGGATGAAACTGCACGCCGATAAACCAGGGATGATCTGAGATTTCCATGATCTCCGGCAACCTGCGATCTGGTGACCACCCGGATACGACGACGCCCTGCTCGGCGAGTTGGCGAACATATCCAACATTCACTTCGTAGCGATGCCGGTGGCGTTCGCTGATCTCCATCTTGCCATAAACATCCGCCACCCGGCTGCCCGGTGACAGGATCGCCGGATACGCGCCAAGCCGCATCGTGCCGCCGAGATCGCCGCCTTCGGCGCGAACCTCCAGCTGGTTGCCACGCGTCCATTCCGTCATCAGCCCGATAACCGGATGGCGGGGTGAGCCGTATTCGCTTGTGCCGGCCCCTTCGAGTCCCGCCAGATCGCGCGCGGTTTCGATGACGGCCATGTGCAGGCCGTAGCAGATGCCGAAGAACGGTACGTTGTGCTCGCGCGCAAACTTCACCGCTCGGATCTTTCCTTCCGTGCCGCGCTCGCCGAATCCTCCGGGCACCAGAATGCCGTCGACATTCTCGAGAAACGCCGCCGCGTCATCGCGCTCGAAAATCTCGCTGTCGATCCATTCCATGTCGACACGCACATTGTTGGCGAGGCCGCCATGTGTCAGGGCTTCCGACAAGGACTTGTAGGAATCCTTCACCTGCATGTACTTGCCGACCACCGCGATCTTCACCTCGCCTTCGGGATTTCGCACCCGGTCGACAACCCATTGCCATCGCGACAGATCGGGCGGCGGCGGATCGGCGATGCCAAAAACTTTCAGCACCTGCGTATCGAAGCCCTGCTCGTGATACCGGATCGGCGCCTCGTAAATCGTCGCGAGGTCTTGGCCCGGAATGACGCACGCCGGCGACACATTGCAGAACAATGCGATCTTGCGGCGATCGTCCTCGGGGATCGGGTGGTGCGAGCGGCACAGCAGGATGTCCGGCTGAATGCCGATGCCGCGCAACTCCTTCACGGAGTGCTGTGTCGGCTTGGTCTTCAGCTCGCCCGCCGTCTCGATGTACGGAACCAAGGTCAGGTGCACGAAGCAGGTGTTGCCGTGGCCCAGGTCGTTGCCAAGCTGGCGGATGGCCTCGAAGAACGGGAGGCCCTCGATATCGCCCACCGTGCCGCCGATCTCGCAGAGCAGGAAGTCCACGTCCTCCAACCCGGAGAGTACGAACTCCTTGATCATGTCTGTCACGTGCGGAATGACCTGCACGGTGCGGCCAAGATACTCGCCGCGGCGCTCCTTCTCGATCACCTGGCTGTAGATGCGACCCGACGTAATGTTATCGGACTTCGACGACGGCACGCCGGTGAAGCGTTCGTAGTGCCCGAGGTCGAGGTCGGTCTCCGCCCCGTCGTCCGTGACATACACCTCCCCGTGCTGAAACGGCGACATCGTCCCCGGATCGACATTGAGATAGGGATCGAGCTTCCGGAGGCGCACGCGGTAGCCGCGGGCCTGCAGAAGCGCACCGAGTGCGGCAGACGCAAGACCTTTTCCCAGGGAAGAGACCACGCCGCCGGTTATGA
Source organism: Alphaproteobacteria bacterium (assembly GCA_045810735.1). Classification (GTDB taxonomy): domain Bacteria; phylum Pseudomonadota; class Alphaproteobacteria; order Micropepsales; family Micropepsaceae; genus Rhizomicrobium. Next base: position 6,554 of record JBJMVL010000065.1, on the reverse strand, counting down.
AGATCAACCGCGCCATGGAAGGCCAACATGACGGAAGGCGGCAGCACACTCAAGCTGAAAATGCCTCTTGCACGCTTCCGAATCGCTGCGGCGTTTGGTCCGCGAAGGCCACGCGGGTCTCCCCGAATCAAAGTTCCCATTCGAACCTCGGAAAAACGGGGTTGGGGGTACCCCTTCCCCGCCTTGTGTTCTGGCGCAGTGGAGCCACGACATCTCGCGTGGTTGTTTTGCGAAAATCGTGCACCCCTATACCCCCCACGGCTGCTCCTTGGCGAAAGCGGGAAGGCGCGCGGGGAATTGTTCGTTTTGTTTGTCGAAAAAACGGGAGGGGGGTCCCCTCCCCCATTCGCCCACGACGCAACATGTTGCGATTCGCAGGCTCGATGCGCATTTGAAGTCAGGACTCGCGCGAATGGAACGTGCGCCAACACGGCCGTCGCGACGGCGTGGATCATCCTACCGGAATCTATGAAACAGATATTCCGCTCCTTCATGCAGGAAGCGTAAGGCCGGTTTGGCGGTGGCGAACGGAAATCTTTTTGCGATTGATTCCACACGGCTTTCGCTGCGCACCGCGGCGAACGAAGCCGTCCGCACCGATGCGCCGTGCCGTGGGATCGAGAGAAACATGCGCTCATGCGCGCAAGTGTAAGGCCAGAATCGCAATGGGGAGCGGGATTTATTTTCACGTTTGATTCAAAACGGCTTTTGCTTTGCGTGGTGGGGAATCGCAGTCGATACGAACGTTACTGTGGCGGCGGCTTGGCGAGCGGGTACGGATAGCCGCTTCTCAACTTCAGTGAGAGGATATTCGATGCAGCGCGCCATGGCGCAGGAAGCGGAGGCGGAGCAGCTGGCCGGCAGACACGGATGTTTCCGCGCGCCCTGACGGACACGCTTCAAGCGTATCAGATTGCGGTCTAGTGCGGTGCGGGAAGGGCCGGCGCCGGCGGCTTCGCCTGCCCGCGCTTCGGCAACTCGAACGGCTGAATCTTTCCCGGTGTCTGCTGATCGAGAATGGACTTCGGTTCGGGCCGTCCGTGCAGGGCAAGCAGCGTCAGAGTCAGGCTGGAGAGAAAGAACACGGTCGCCAGGATCGCCGTTGTTCGGGTCAGCGTGTCGGCCGCGCCCCGCGGGCTGAACAGGCCGCCAAGGCCCGATCCGCCGCCACCCATGCCGAGCGCGCCGCCTTCCGAGCGCTGCAGGAGCACGGTACCCACCAATGCAACGGAAACAACGAGTTGGACGATGATAAGGATGTTTTGCATGAGCGGGCTCTGCCTTCGGCTGCGGCTCACTTAGTGCGTCCGACGGCCGTTGGCAACCAGCGGGGTAACGAGGCAGTTCGCCCGATCCGGTCACTCCCGGAACTGCGGCACTTCGGGATACGCCTCGAGAACCGGCCCCAAGGCGCGCTTCAGCGGGTCGAGCCACGGTTCGAAGTGTCGCCACTTGTCTATCGCATCGTCATAAATGGGCCGACGAACCTGCTCAGAACTTGCCGAATCCATCGCGCGCTTGCTCCGGTGGAACTCGAGGCAGGCGTCCTCGAACGGTAGGCCCAAATAATTGAGTAGGCGGTGGATCTCCGTTTCGGGTGCCCGGACCAAATCTTCGTAGAAGACGCGATGGATGCGGCCAGGCAGCACGCGGTCGAAATGCGCCATCAGCTCGACATAGCCGGCATACGCTTGACCGAGTTCCGCGAGGCGGTACCCAAATAGCGGTCCCGATTTGAAATGCATCGAAAAGTTGGAAAAACCGCAACCCAGTGGATGGCGGCGGGCGTCGATGATTTTCGCGTTTGGTAAAATCAGATGAATGAGGCCGATGTGGAGAAAATTGTAGGGCATCTTGTCGGTGAAGAAGGGCCGCCCCAGCCTTCTGTGCGATCGCGTGGTCTCCATGTACTGCTCGCCGAAGCCTTTCAGCGTCGCCGCATCGAGCATTGCGAGGACGCCGGGATAATTGGATTGATGAACAGGCGCGATTTTCTCCCCCATATGTTCGGCGAGCAGTGAAATATTGGGTAGTTCCGCCGTCGCCTCGACCGCCGAATGGCTGGCGAGAATTTGCTCCACGAGAGTCGAGCCCGCCCTCTGCATCCCGATGATAAAGAGCGGCCCGGTGGTGGCGGCGCTGCCAAATCCTTCACGCGCGTCGAAGAATTCCCGCGTCATCAAGCTCTTGCAGGCTCGGACGTGCTTTGTGAGCGCACCCGGATCGTAATCGATCGCCAATCGCTTGATCGCATTGCCGCGGGCGTAGTTTTCGAATGCCTTTTCGTATTGTCCATTGTCTTCCAGCGCCTTGCCGAGGGTGAAATGCAGATGCATCCGATCCTCGCCACTGACATCGGCACGCGCGAGTTGGCGCCGCATCTCCAGGATTTCGTTATCGCTGAAAAGATAGCTCTTTAGTCCCGCCAGACCCCAATAGGCATCCCCGGCTGCGGGGCGGAGCTCGATAGCTCTGCGGTAGGCCGTGACGCACTCATCACGTTGGCCCACGCTTCTTAGCGCGGCACCATAGTGGGTCCAGATTTCGGACGAATTCGGAAAGTCCTGCGCCATCGCGCGGTAACACTGCAGAGCCTCGGCATGATTGCCGGTTGCCGTAAGCAGGACGGCCTTCAGATGGCGAAAAAGCAGGTTGCGCGGATCACTCTTCAGCAGTTTATCTACCTGGGTAAGCGCGGCATCCGTCTTGTTCAGCTGGAACAGAAGGTTTGCATACTCGTACCGCGTAGCGGTGAAATCGGGGGTCACGGCGACACACCGCGCAAGCAGCGCTTCGGCTTCCTCTTTCCGGCCCAGACGAAGCGCCGTCACGGCCATCAGGTTGAGGGCGATCCCATCGTCCGGATGCGTTTCCAGAAATCGGGACAGGCTCTCGCGCGCATCCATGAGGCGATTTTCGCCAAGCGCCTTTTCCGCCTCGCGCAAACGGGGATTTCGCGGCCGCGTATCCGCGCGCAACGCGTCGGCTGCCGCCGCGAATTCCGACATCGGCTTGGCCTGCATCCGGTCGCCTGATGTCATCGGCCTCCACGCATCGGAATTCTGTTACGCCAGCCGCATCGTCATGCTGATCTGCATCGGCGCATGGAATTTCGGCACTCCCGGGTAAGCGTCGAGAACCGGGCCGAGGGCAGACTTCAATGGCTCGATCCACTTCTCATAGTGCCGCCACGTACCAATACCTTTTTTATGGATGGGCACACGCACCTGCTCAGAGCTCGACGTCATCACTGCCTGCTCCTTCTCAAAGAACCGCAGGCAGTCTTCCTCGAAAGGCACATTTAGGTAGTCGAGCAGGCGCCGGACCTCGCGCTCGGGGTTTTCGACAAGCTGCTCATAGATGACGCGGTGAACCTTGCCCGGCAACACGTCGTCAAAATGCGCCATCAGTTCCACGTAATCCGCGTAATAGCGCCCGAGATCACCCAAGCTATGCGAAAAGTGCAGCCCTTCCGGAAAAAAGTGCTTGAAGCATGAGAGACAGCAGTCGAGGGGGTGTCTGCGCACGTCAACGATTTTTGCGTTGGGCAAGATCAGATGAATCAGGCCCGTCCGGTAGAAATTGCCGGAATACTTGTCGACGAAGAAAGCCCGGCCGAGTTTGCGGCGGGAAAGCGTCCGCTGCAGATACTCTTCGCCCAGCAATCTGAAGCGGTCTTTTTCGTACGTTCGAAGCACTTCCGGATAGCGACTGCCGGTGGCGCCGGCGGCGCTCTCCTGATCCAGCCGCGCCGTCATCCAGGTCAAGTCGCGCAACTCTCCTGTTCTCTCGATGGCGGAGTGGGCGCAGAGAATTTCCTGGACGAGCGTTGAGCCTGCACGCGGCATTCCCACAACAAAAATTGGGCTAGCAGATTGGCAGCCCGCGCCAGCACGCTCACGAATAAACCCAGCGGTGTACAGGGCCATCTCGCGGCGGGTGAATCTGGTGGAAGCCTCCGCGCTGTACACCATGTTCGCGCGCTGAAGTGCGTTGCTCTTCGCGTAGTTTTCCAACGCTTCGGCGTACTGGCCGGAGTCTTCAAGCGCCCTTCCAAGCGCGAAATGCAATTCGGCGTAGTTCGCCGCCGGCAGATCGGTACGCGCCAACAGCGTGCGGAGTGCAGTGACCTCGTCCGGTCCGAAGCGGTAGGTCTTCACCGAGGCAAGCGTCCGATAAGCTTCGATCCATCCCGGAAGCAGCTCAATGGCGCGTTTGAATGCGGCGACGCATTGCTCCTGCCGGCCAAGTGCACGCAGGGCGCGGCCGTAAGACATCCACGCGCCGGGGCGCTCCGGCGAGTCTTTCAATATGTCTTCATACTGTGCGATGACCGCTTCGAAGTTTTCGATCTGAAAGAATGCCGCGGCTCGCAGATCACGAAAGAGGCCATTGCCTGGATTATCGATCGCAAGTCTTTCGATCAGCGGAAGAGCATCGCGACCCCTCTCTTGGGCGAGCAGAACAATCGAAAGGAGAAAACGGGATGCTTCGTCCGGGTTGTCCTGCATCACATCCAGCAGAAGAGCCTCCGCAACGGCAAGACGGCCGGCGCAAGCCGCATCGCGGACGTCTCGTAGGTCCGTGCGCTTTGGCTGTAAGGCTTCCACTTGCTCAGCCAGCGCGTACCAGGCCTGCGCGAAATTCGGCATGAGATCGATGGCACGCTTCAGGACGCGAATGGCTTCATCGTGTGCGCCGAGCCCCCCAAGAGCCAGGCCAAGTTCGTAATGTGCGAGGATCAGATCCGGTTGGGACTGCGTCAACGGTTCAAGTATGGTCTTGGCAGCAGTGAAATCGTTCTGACAGCAGAGCGCGGTGCCAAGCAGCAGGAGCGCACCCAGATTGCCCGGCTGCTCCGTCAGAAATTCTCGCGCCCGTGCTTCGGCTGCCGCCGGATCCGAAGCAAGCAGTCTTTGCGTCTCAATGGCGCTGAGTGCGACGGAAGCGGCGTGGCCGCCGTTTTTCGGTGAGGTCTCCGCTGATATCCGATATCCAGTCATAACCGGCCGGTTTAGCTATGCACGTAGGCGCGTAGTCCCTCGTGTCCCAGAAAAGGTTCACCGCGGTCGGACCAGCCGACCGCGGTGAATGTCAGTTCACGGATTGTAACCGATTTATTTGGCAGAAACCGTCGCAACGAGCGTGCTCTGGAATCCGCTCCACGTCGTTCCACCATTGCTCGAGCCCGCTCCGTTATGCGGGTTCACCTGATCAATCGTCGAGAACGGGGCCGCATTGAAGTTGGCGCCACCCGTGGTGATGCTGATCCAGTATTTTTGTCCGGCCGATAGATGGACCGGCTTCTTGAGCTTCACAGTCAAAACACCGCAACAGCCGCCGAAGAATTCCGGCGTCGTTCCGGTCCTCGAACCCAATTTTGCGCCCGGCGTGTCGCTGCCGCTGTCCGAATGAAGCGTGAGGGTAGCCGTATGGTCACCGGACACATATCCGACGGCTGCAGAGAGTTTCGTCACGTCGGCATCAGCCGCTTGCGTCCACTGCGTTGCGGTCGCGTAGGCGGCCCCGAAGAAGCTCGACGGGCCGCTCAGGGTGTATCCGTAGCAGCAGAAGTACAGGCCGTTCGGATACTTTTTCGCAAAATTGCTGTACGCCTCGCCGCCCGGGACCCAGCTGCCGGACATGCCGGCCTTGCCCGCCGGAACGCTCACCATCTTGTTGTCTTTGCTGATGGTGACGTTAGGACCCGCATACGCGACCGACGCGGTCAGCACGAATGCGGCTGTTGTGAGAAGAGTCTTCCTAGTCATGTGAACCCCCATTTTGAGATTGGATGCACAGTTGAGTTTGGATGCACACTGCATCCATAGCTGCATCCTCTCAAAAACCCGTGTACCGCGCAACAGCATAGCGCTTCGGATTTCGATTTTTGAAACGGAGAGCACCGCGGCCCGCCGCATACGGAAGATTATTTCGCAGAGGCTGCGGCAATGATCGGGTGAAAATCCGCGGCGGTGAGACTCGCACCCCCCACGAGCGCGCCTCCGACTTCCGGCGTCGCGAGAATTTCGCGCGCATTTGATGGCTTAACCGACCCGCCGTAAAGAATGCGAATGGCCGTCCGGGCTGTGCCGAGGCGGGTCAAGCACTGGCGAATATGCGCATGGATCGCGCCGATCTCGGCAATGGTCGGCGTCTTGCCGGTGCCGATTGCCCAAACCGGTTCGTAGGCGATGGCCGTGTTGTCGGCGTTTGCGCCTTCCGGCACGCTGCCGGCGAGCTGGTCCTTGCATACCTCCAGATGTTGTCCGCGCGTCCGCTCGTCCCCGGTCTCGCCGATGCAGATAATGGAAAGCAGTCCCGCCCGCCACGCCGCTCGCGCCTTCGCCGCGACCAACGCGTTCGTTTCGCCATGATATTGCCGGCGCTCGGAATGACCCACGATGACGGCGGTCGCGCCGGCGTCCCGCAACATTTCCGCGCTGATATCTCCGGTAAATGCCCCGGACGGTTCCGGACGGCAGTCCTGCCCCCCTATCGCGATCCGCCCTGCGGCCGTCTGTACGGCGCGATGAACGAGGGTCGACGGAGGG
>JBJMVL010000064.1:0-9340 GCA_045810735.1 Alphaproteobacteria bacterium | reverse complement strand
GTTCGCCGCCTCGCCTGCGGGATAGTGCAGCACCTGGATGACGCCAACGAATGAGGTCGCACCAAAAGCGACCGGCGCGCTACCTTTCAGCACCTCGATGCGCTGAACGTCGTTGAAATTGAGAGCCGGAATGGCCGGATTGAAGGCACCGCCCCACGGCACGCCATCAACCACCAGCAGAAAGGCATCGAACTCGTGCAGCCCCCAGAAAGATGGCACGGCGCTCGACGGTCCCGCGTCGCCGCCGGGGGGCGCCTCTACGCCGGCGGTGAGGGCGAGCGCAGTGGACAGATCGTGCGCCTGCCGTTCGCCCAATTCCTCGGCTGATATGATTGAGACATCCGCCGGCACATCGCCGACCGATTCCGGCAATCGAGTCGCCGTAACTTGCACAGTTTCCAGATCAGTATCGGCAGATGCCATGCCGCCGAAAAGCAGCCAAAGAATTGCCGCCCCAGCAAAGACCTTGCTCACATTCCCCGTCGCCCCTCTCCGTCCCAACCGACGTCTAAAGGCACGCCGCAGTCGAGACAATGCGACTCGCTCGCAATTTCAGTCGCTAACAGATCATCACAAGCGTGTTGCCGGTGATAGCCAGCCGGCTGTGGCGAGCGCCCCCCGAGCGCGAACCAATTATCCATCCTCTGGATTCAACCAAGCGCGGCACGCGGAACGGTCTTCACTGTTGCACGGTGTATGTGTTGGATGAACAGCAGGTTCGCGGTTTCGCCGCATTGACCGACTGAAGCCCATCGGAAAGATTTGCACGCCGCGGTCCGGCGGCTTTTCTGAGGGGTTCAAATCTTGCGTTCGTATATCGGGGCGGCGCTGCTGCCCATGCTGTTGACCGCTGCGCTCCCGGCGCACGCCCAAACGGCACAGGAACTGGTGGCCAAGAATCTCACAGCCCGCGGTGGTGCCGAGAAGCTGGCTGCGATTCACACCTACGTGACGAAAGGCGAGTTGCGATTCCCCGGTGATTTCAAGCTGGCTTATGCGGAGACACGGACATGCAGCGATCCCAAAACCTGCTTCGACCGGGTCGACGCATCGCTACAGGGGCTTACGCTAGTGCAGGCCTACAACGGCAAGATCGGGTGGCGCATCAATCCATTCGAGGGCCGCAGGGACGCCGCACAGATGGGCGCTGACGAAGCACGCTCCCTTGGCGATGAAGCAATTATCCAGGGTGCCTTGCTCTCCGCCGCCACGCGCGGCTCGAAGGTGGACTATCTCGGCCGCGAGGACGTTGATGGGACGCTAAGCTACAAGCTGCGGGTCTCGCAGAAGGACGGCACCGTCTACACCTACTATCTGGATCCGGACGTATTTCTGGAAATCAAGGTGCTGGAGCGGCGCACCATCCGCGGCTCGGAGCAGGAGACCGAAACCGACCTCGGCGACTACGAGCTGGTAAATGGAGTTTATTTTCCGTTCTCGATCACGTCCGGTCCGCGCAACTCGTCGGACAAGCAGGTGATCACCATTAAGTCGGCCGAGGCCAACGTGCCTGTCGATCCTGCCACCTTCCAGATGCCGGCGCAGACGAGCGCCGCACCGCGCGCCAAATAGGGGGAACAGACCTTGCGCAGCCTTTTCCTGATGCTGATCGCGGCGTCCACTGTCGTCAGTGTGGGGGCGGCGCAAACCGTGGATACCGCCACGATTTCGGGGCTGGGCCTCCGCAACATCGGTTCTGCCGCCATGAGTGGCCGAATTGCCGCCGTCGCTGGCCGTCAGGAGCCGGACGGGAAAGTGACGCTGTTCGTCGGCGCAGCCTCTGGTGGCGTTTGGAAGTCTCTGGATGGCGGCACGACATTCAAGCCGGTCTTCGACCGCCAGCCCGTGCAGTCCATCGGCGCCATCGCGCTCGATCCCACGAATCCGAAAGTGGTTTGGGTTGGCAGCGGCGAAAGCTGGACGCGCAACTCGGTTTCGATCGGCGACGGCATCTACAAATCGACCGACGGCGGCGAGACTTGGACCAACATGGGTCTGCCGCAATCGGAACGCATCACCCGTATTAATGTCGATCCGCGAAATGGCAATGTGGTGTACGCCTGCGTGCCCGGCAAGCTCTGGAGCGACAGCGCGGATCGCGGGCTCTACAAAACTGTGAACGGCGGCCAGAGCTGGTCGCTTGTGTTGAAGGGCCCAAACCTCTCCACCGGCTGTTCATCCATCACTCTCAATCCAAAGAACCCGGATGAGATCCTGGCCGGTCTATGGGACTTCCGCCGCAAGGGCTGGACCTTCCGTTCCGGTGGCGATGGTCCAAATGCTTTTTCCGGCAGCGGATTATTTCATTCCAAAGATGGCGGACGCAGCTGGGCGCCAATGACCGCGCAAACCAGCAAGGGTTTGCCCGCAATCCCGTGGGGGCGCACGGAAGTCGTCTACGCACCCTCCAATCCCAAGCGCGTGTATGCGTTCATCGAGAATGTTCGTTCGGCGCTGTATGTCTCGAATGATGGCGGTGCGACTTGGGAAGAACGCGATCGCAGCCGCAACATGGTCTGGCGGCCGTTCTATTTCGCGCGGCTGGTGGTTGATCCCACCGATCCGGATCGCTTGTTCAAAATGAATCTGACCCTGATTGCGTCCGAGGACGGAGGGAAGAGCTTTACCGAAGCTTCAGGCAACAACGCCCACGGCGACTGGCATGACGTCTGGATCAATCCGAAAAATCCCAAGCAGGTTATCGGCGGCGACGACGGCGGCCTATGGTTGTCGTACGATGGCGGCTCGAAATGGTGGAAGGGTGAGAACTTGCCCATCAGCCAGTTCTATCATGTGAGCGTCGACGACAAGGACCCCTACCAGGTTTATGGCGGTCTGCAGGACAATTCCGATTGGGTCGGCGACAGCGCCTATCCCGGCGGCGTCACCAATAATCGCTGGGAGAATCTCTACGGCGGCGATGGCTTCTTCACTTACGCCGACCCGTCCGATCCCAATTTCGTCTTCACCGAAGCACAAGGCGGTTACATCGCGCGGGTGAATCGGAAGACCTTGGAAGCGCGCGACATCCAGCCTAAAGCGAATTACCACGAGAAGCTGCGGTACAACTGGAACACCCCGATCGCGCTCTCACCGACGAACAAGGGCGTTGTCTATATCGGTTCGCAATTCCTGTTCCGCTCGCGCGATCATGGCGTCACGTGGGATCGCATCTCGCCCGATCTCACCACGAACAATCCGGAAATGCAGAAGCAGGAGGAGTCCGGCGGCATCACGGTCGACAACTCCGCCGCCGAAATGCACACGACCATCTATTCCATCTCCGAAAGTCCGCTGAATGCGGATGTGATCTGGGCCGGCACCGACGACGGCAACATCCAGGTGACGCGCGACTCTGGGCGTAGCTGGTCGAATACCGTCGCCAATGTTCCGGGCCTGCCGCAAGGCAACTGGATCAGTTGGGTGGAAGCAAGCCGCTATGACCCGGCAACGGCCTACGCCACTGTAGATCGGCACAGCTTTGGCGACATGGGCACGTACGCCTATCGCACGCGCGATTACGGGCGCACTTGGCAATCGCTGATCTCGCCGGCAACCGCGGGCGTTCGCGGCTATGCCCATGTGATTAAGGAAGATCCGAAGAACCCCAATATCGTGTTCGTGGGGACGGAATTAGGCCTGTACGTTTCGTTAGACGGCGGCGCGACCTGGTCGGGGTTCGCGCCCAACAATTTCCCCCATGTCGCGGTGCGCGACCTCGCCTTCCAGACGCGGGACGACGATCTCGTGATCGCGACGCACGGCCGCGGTATCTGGATTATCGACGATATCTCACCCTTGCGTGCGCTGCAGCGCGATGTTGTGGCGTCTGAAGCGGCACTTATTCCCGGCCGCCTTGCGCAGCAACGCATCCAGGGCAATGGCGGCTGGGCGAACGGCGATGCCTCATACACCGGTCAGAATCCCGCCGACGGCGTGGTGATCACCTATTATCAGAAAGCACGGCAGGTGATTGGCCGCATCGGCATCGACGTGCTGGACGGCCAAGGCAGGATGGTGACAACGATCCCCCCTTCCAACCGCAAGGGCCTGAACCGCGTAGTATGGAGTATGCGGGACGATCCGCCGCAAACTCCGCGTGGCGCCACACTCGTATTCCAGGCGGCGCAGGGTCCGCGGGTTCCGCCCGGCGCCTACACTGTGCGGCTCACGAAGGGCAAGAACAGTTACACGATGCCGCTCACGGTCGCACTGGACCGTCGTGCGAGCTTCACGGTTGCGGACAAACAAGCGCAGTATGCGGCCGCCAAGCGGGTCTCGGCGCTATTCGGGCGTATGAGCGTGCTAAATGACCGAATCGTGGATGTGAGTGCGCAGGCACAGCAGCGCGCTTCTGGACTGCCGGCCAGTGACGCGCTGCGCTCGAAACTCGCGGGATTGGCAAACGATGCCGGCGAGTTGCGCAAGAAGATCGTAGCGACCAAAGAAGGCGGCGCAATCACGGGCGAAGAGCGGCTGCGCGAGCACATGGGCTATGTATACGGTGCTATCCTTTCGACGGAGGACAGTCCGACGCCCTATCAAATGGCGCGTGTCGATGCGCTGGAACGCGAGCTGACAGATGTAGAAGGGTCGTTCGCTACACTGACGACTATGCAGCTCGCTGATGTGAACCGCGGTCTGAAGGCGAAAAACCTACCCGAGATCACCGTGCATGCTTCGCAGCCGGACCAACCGCAGGGCGGCGGTAGACCTCCGAAAGAGATTGCAAAACATCTCGTTGGTTTGCGCTATTTCGGCCAAAGTCTTGCCGTGGGCGGTGAACGCGATGAGCGCGACTGACGGAGTCCGGGGGCGGTTCTTGTTCTTTTGGCCTTCCTGACCTTTGCGTTCATCTTTTTTTGCGCGCATCCAATCAAACTGTCTTCAGTCGGCTGTGAGTTTGGCGGAGGTAGAGAAGTCCGCTTCTGGCGCGAAGCGGACTAGCGACTAATTCGTAGTTATGAGTGATCGGGGAATGGCCGTTCTTGGCCCTCTGTTGCTGGCCGCACGCTGCAAAAGTAGGTCTGACTATCGCCTACCGCGCGGGGCGAACCCTCTCGCTCGGCATCTGACCGGTTCACCACAGAACGTCGCTGTCGATTGTTCTGCCCCAACCGCGACATCTCACAGCGTTCTAACGATCATTTGTGCATCGACCTGAAGTGCTGAGAGGTGGTCGTCGCTTTCGAAGCTTTCCGCATATACTTTGTAAATATCTTCAGTTCCGGAAGGACGAACAGCGATCCAGCCTTTTTCAGTCGAGAGCTTGATGCCGCCGATCTTCGCGCCGTTGCCACTTGCCGTTGTTTCTTTTCGCACAATGGGCGCTCCGGCGAGGGAAGTGACTGCGATGTTGTCAGACGTTATGGATCCGAGCCTATCCCGCAGCGCTTTTTCCGCGGGATGATCTACCCGCGCGTAGTAGGTGGGGCCAAGCTTCGCAGAAATTTCGGCAAACTGGGCAGTTGGCGGCATTTGCTCGACCGCCATCATCTCTGCTGCAAGTAGGGCGGCGATCAGCCCGTCCTTGTCGGTCGTCCATACGGCTCCATCACGGCAGAGGTACGAACTTCCAGCACTCTCCTCACCGCAAAAAGCAATCTCACCCTTACCCAGCCCATCCACGAACCATTTGAAGCCGACGGGCACCTCAAAGACGCCACTGCCAAGCGCCGCAGCAACACGATCGATAATCGAAGAGCTGACGATCGTTTTGCCAATTGTCTTGGCCGCAAATGCGGGACGCGTCATGCCTAGATAGTGCGCACACAATGCCAGATACGAGTTTGGCTCGATGAGCCCGTTGGTATCTACGATCCCATGCCGATCTGCATCTGTATCGTTGGCAAATGCGATGTCGAATTTCTCTTTTATAGCGAGCAGCCGTTCCATCGGGTATTTCGATGAGCAGTCCATACGGATTTTGCCGTCCCAATCGCGCGGAATGGTTTTGAACGTCGGATCGACGGTGTCATCGGTCACCGTAAGATCAAGCTTGAACCGATCGGCCAGCCGGCCCCAATAATGGACGGCAGCACCGCCAAGCGGATCGACTCCGATCTTCAATCCAGCGGATCGAATGGGCTCGAGATTAACGATCGTGGGCAACTGTTCGATGTACTTACCCAGATAATCGTAGGTGCGCGCAATTGCCCCCGAACGGCCGCTCGCCAGCCGCCGGACGCCGGTCAGACCCTGCTTCAAGAGGATATTCGCCGAAGCTTCGATCCACGATGTCGTTTCCGTTCCCGCAGGTCCTCCATGTGGAGAATTGTATTTCAATCCGCCATCTTCGGGCGGATTGTGGGAGGGGGTGATGATAATCCCGTCGGCGAAGCCATCGCTGCGGCCGATATTGTATTCGATGATGGCTCTAGACACCGCCGGAGTCGGGGTGACGCTATTCTGAGCATCTGTGGTTGCCGCGACACCATTGCCGGCCAGCACTTCGAGCGTGACGTAAAAGGTTTGTTCGGAAATCGCGTGCGTGTCGCGGCCGACGAAAAGCGGACCGGTAATGCTATGCATAGCCCTGTAGCTGCAAACAGCCTGAACTATTGCTGCGATGTGATCTTCGTTGAACGACGTACGGAAGGGAGAACCGCGGTGCCCCGATGTACCAAACGATACACGCTGGCCCGGAATTGGTAGTGTCCGGCTTCTTTTGGAGAAACGCTTCAATTAGGGCGCTGACGTCGAGGGCCTCTGACCGGTTGATTACAGTGCCTGCGCGTGGATCAACCACTGTTGGCTATGCTTTGCCCGGGAGGCGTGCCCATAACAACATTGACCCGGTGGGTTCTTCCGTCATCCTGCAGAATGATGCCTTCAGCGGGCACGAGGTTAGCGCCGTCTGCGGTCAGTCGCGTCACACCGCTATTGCATTGGACCGTATTGTCGACATCGATCACGTAAGTGGCGGATCGGTGCCGTATTGTTACTTCAAAGTTGGGCCAGCGCTTTGGAATCACTGGAGAAACGAACAGCCTTTCTCCGCTGAAGCGGATTCCAAGAATATATTGCACTGCCGTGCGATACATCCAGGCGGCTGACCCAGAATACCATGTCCATCCGCCACGGCCCGCATTGGGCGCGACAGAATAAACGTCACCACACGCGACATAGGGCTCGACACGGTAGCGGTCTGCTTCCGCATCGGTACGCGAATGGTTGACCGGATTAAGCAGTGCAAACAAATCGCCCGCCCGGTCGCCATTCCCCAGCATAGCGAATGCGATGACGGTCCAAAGAACGCCGTGTGTGTATTGTCCACCGTTTTCACGGATCCCGGCAGGATAGCCCTTGATGTACCCGGGGTCGTGCAGGCTGGCGACAAAAGGCGGTGCGAACAGCGCCAAGAGCCGATCTTCCGGACGCACCAGGTATTTGTCGACGGCCTCCATCGCGCGCACGGCGCGGTCGGGCGAGGCTGCTTCGGAAATGACGCTCCAAGCCTGTGCGATCGAGTCGATGCGGCATTCGCGATTTGCGGCTGAGCCGAGTGCGAAGCCATCGTCAAAGAAAGCGCGCCGATACCATGCGCCGTCCCAGCCGTCACGCTCCAGCGCTTCTTTTAAAGCCTCCATGTGGACGAGCCAGCTTGCAAGCCTTGTCGTGTCATTGCGGGCTTGGGCGTACGGGACAAAACGAGCTAGCGAATTATACAGGAACCAGCCTAGCCATACGCTTTCTCCTTTGCCCTTTTCACCGACCCGATTCATGCCATCGTTCCAGTCGCCTGTGCCTATCAATGGCAAGCCGTGCTGGCCGACCCCGAGTGAGGCATCGAGCGCTTTTGCGCAATGCTCATATACTGAGGCGCGTTCGGGCGAGGTCTCCGGTGAATAGAACGCGTCGTGCTCACCTTCCGCCAAAGGTACGCCGCTGATGAACGCAATCTCTTCCTCCAGCACGGAATGGTCGCCGGTGGATTCAACGTATTGGGCGACGACATAAGCCAGCCACGCTTTGTCGTCCGAAATGTTTGAGCGAATGCCCTTGCCGCTCTCGGGTAGCCACCAGTGCTGGACATCTCCTTCACGGAATTGCCGCCCAGCGGCGCGCAGAAGATGCTCGCGCACAAGCGAGGGGCGCGAGTGAGTGAGCGCCATGCCGTCCTGTAGCTGATCGCGGAAGCCATAAGCACCCGAAGCCTGATAAAAGCCGGCGCGTCCCCAGATGCGACATGACAACGTCTGATAAAGCAACCAGCGATTTACCAGAACGTCCATTTCCGGATCCGGCGTCTTTATCTGCAATGCGCCCAAGGTTTCGTCCCAGTATTTCTTCACCTTCGTGAAGGCCTCGTTGATATCAGTTTCCCGATATTTCTTGAGCAGCGCCTGCGCTTCGTCGCGGTTCGCGCCCCAGCCGATAGAGACGACGATTTCCTTTTCTTCGCCGGGCTGTAACAAGAGGTCCGTCTGCTGCACACCGCAGGGATCGAAACCGGAGCCGGACCGTCCGGATAATGGCTCGGCACGCAGCAATGCAGCGGGAGCGTGCATCGTACCGTTTCGGCCAAGAAACTCACGCCGATCTCCTGTCCAAGCTGCCTGTTGGCCGTTCATGTCGAGGAAGGCGACCTGGTTAGGGAAATCTACGTTGGCGGGGTTCCTTATGTAGAATGCATGCGTTTGAGGATCGACGTCGGTTATGAGGTATGGCGCCGCGCGGGCACGAGAGTCAGCCAGGGACAAGTCAACGAAATGGGTGAGCGACAGTTTCCGAGGTTGGCTGGTCGTGTTGGCGATGCGCAAACGCGATACCTTGATGGCATCGTTTAACGGGACAAACTCGACCAGATTGATTGAGATGCCGCGGCCCGTCGTTTCGAACCGTGAATAACCTTGGCTGTGACGGGCGACATAGCCAATTGCGGCGTCCGCGATCGGCGACGCTGTCGCTGACCACAGATCGTTGTTGGCCAGATCACGTATGTAGATGGCGCTGCCGGATTCATTCGAGACAGGATCATTGGACCAGGGCGTGATCTTGTTCCCCTGGCTGTTTAATGCCCACGCAAAGCCGCCGCCCTCCGCCGACACCTGGAAACCGAACTTTTCGTTGGCAATGACATTGATCCAAGGCGCCGGCGTCGGTCTGTCGGGTTTGACGAGCACCACATATTCGTTCTCCCCGGTGGAAAACCCGCCATACCCGTTAAAGTGATCGAGTGGCGGCGCTACAACCTCCGGAGCCGGCTCGGGCTTACGGGCACTCGGCCGAGGCGGAGCGGTTTTTCGCGCCTCACCGTCGGCGGCGATGAGAGGGGCGAGCTGGTCAGCGAGGCTTCCCCGCCTGCTGCTGAGGTCGACCCGCGCTGCAGCCCGCAACG
>JBJMVL010000063.1:0-11120 GCA_045810735.1 Alphaproteobacteria bacterium | reverse complement strand
GCATCCGCTAAGTTGTTGATAAACCTGATATATTATAGTGTTCGTGGCGGACAGGGAGGGATTCGAACCCGAAGGTGCTCGCCGATCGTCAAAGGCCGGCGTCTATCTGCGTAGAGCCCGGTCGGCAGGCGACCTACGCCATGTGTCGCCCTTTTCGCTGAAGCGTCCGCAAAGGGGTTCATTGCAACGCTTATCGGTCGGCATCGGGCTAATCGGTTTTACATCACACTTCTAACCCATTGATACGATTGCAGCTGCAAATCGCGTGTTTTACAACTATGTGGCTGGTTCAGTTGCAGTAAGCGCAGCTTCCCAAGCTGCATACGAGGGTTCGATTCCCTTCGCCCGCTCCAGCACTTAGCTGATTTCACCAGCAGCTTTTCCAGCGCCCTGTCACGCCGCAGGGCGGCGCGCGCTCGTCGGATGGGGTGGGGCCTCATTGGACCAAGGGCCAATCGAAACGCCCGCGGCGTTCTGCACAATGGTCAGTGCAACCATCGGGTTTGCGGAGGGGAACCTCGCTCCCACCCGAGATCTACGACGTGAATTGGAGAATTGACGTGAGCACTTTCCATCTGAAACCCGCCGTTCTGGCGATGCCTTTTGTTGCCGCCGCTCTTCTTGGCGGTTGTGTCTCACAGGATGAGTACGATGCGCTGAACGCGAAATACACCGCGCTCAGCCAGGAGCATGAGCAAGCCCAAGCCCAGCTCGCCGCTCTGAACCAGCAAGTCGCTAGCCAGGGACAGCATGTGGAGCGGCTGCAGTCGGCGCTGCACTACACGCTATCGGACGACATGCTGTTCCGGTCCGGTTCCTGGCAGCTGTCGGCGGATGGGCAGAATGCCCTGGCCGGTATGGCACAGCAGCTCGGGCCGTATCAGCAGAGCAAAATCGTCGTGAACGGCTATACGGATAATCAGCCAGTTGGATCTGGGCTGAAGAAAATGGGCGTCGACTCGAATGATACGCTTTCGCAGAAGCGGGCCGAAGCCGTCATGAACTGGCTTGTCCAGCATGGCGCAAAAGCCGAGATGGTCTCGGCCAAAGGCTGGGGCGAAACGAACCCGATAGCGTCGAACGATACCTCTGCGGGCCGGTCGAAAAATCGCCGCGTCGAGATCACGACCGACAAGTCATAGGGCCTCGCGCCTAACGCGAACGGAACTTTCGCACTACCGAAGCGTTTGGCTCCCTGTTCTGAGGATCGACGCGCGTGGCTCACGCCACGCGCGTGCGGTCCATTCCACACAGGGGGTTTCCATGTCGGTTTTCACCCGTATTCTGGCCGCAAGCGCCGCGGCCATCGCCACGATTTGCCTGGCTGTTTCCGCCAGCGCCGGGCCGGCGAAGAATTACCACCTCTTTCGCCCCACCTCGCTTGCCGCCGTGGCGAAGCAGCCGGCGCCACCGGCCAGCGACATGAATTACTACGGCGGTTCCGTTTTCTCAAACGTCAAGGTCGAGACGGTGATGTGGAACAAGGACGTCTTGCAAAACACGCAGGACAACATCCCGCTGTTCACCGCTGCGCTGGTGGACAGCACCTATGTAGACCAGCTGACGGAGTTCAACACGAAAGGCGCGACTGCGATCAACGGCCACAAGAGCACCAAGCAGGTGATCCACCGCGGCACCTATCTGGGCCAGACGGTACTCAAGCCGCGCAACACGTCAACTGTGTTGACCGACGACGACATCCAGGCGGAGCTGAAATATCAGATCAAGAACGGCGCGCTGCCGCCGCACGACTACAACACGCTGTACATGATCTACTTCCCGTCCAACATCACCATCCTCCTGGATGGCCAGGCATCCTGCGTGGTGTTCGGCGCCTATCACTTCGCCACTAACGATGCGAAGCGCGCGAAGAGAAGCAACATTTTCTACAGCGTCGAGCCGGAATGCGATTCGGGTTACGACTATCTGACCTTTGCCGCGTCGCATGAATTCGCCGAAGCCATGACTGACAACGTACCGACGCCGGGCGTGATTCCGGATTACCCGCAGGCATGGAACGACTCGACCGGCTACGAGATAGGTGACAAATGCTCGACCAGCGGCACGCTCACCGGCACTGCGGGTAGCTGGGAGGTGACGCAGATCTACCTGAACAGCCTGCACGGCTGCAGCACGGGCAACTACACCAGCCCATAACCGCTTGACGGACGCAGTCACCCGGATCGCTCTAAGTTTGACCGATCCGGGTGATGCATTCTTCAGCAAATCTCGTCCGAATCGGTGGGGGAAATATTTCGGCTGAACGGGCGTTACTATCTTTTAATCGCCGTGCGGCAGAAGATGGTGGGCGATTCGGCAGAAATGGAGCTCACATGATCAGCAATTGCACCAAAGCCCTCGCGACGTGCGCCGCCGCGCTGCTGGCTTCGACCGCCGGCGTGACCTCGGCAGCGTCACAGGGGTATGGGTCGCAAGGCGGCTATTCGGAACCCGCCCCGCCGCAGGGTAGCTACGCCGAACCGCCTCCGGGCGCGGCGGAAGGATCGGCCTATGACGATCAAACGCAAGCGCAGGATGACGCGTATGCCGATGCCTATTCCCGCTGGGCCGCGCAAAATTGCGTCAATCAGGCGAACAACGCCGCCGCCGGCGCAGTGATCGGCGGAATTCTGGGCGCCGGTATCGGCGCGGCCGTCAGCCACAATGCCGGCAGAGGCGCGCTGGTCGGCGGCGCCATCGGCGTGGGAACCGGCGCCGTAGCCGGCGCTGCATCGACGCCGGGCGGCTGCCCGCCGGGTTACGTCATCGCCGGAGGAGCGCCGGCGTTTGCATATGCCGGCGGCCCGTATGTCGCGTACGCGCCGGGCTGGTACCGGCCGTGGGTTTGGGCCGGCGGACGCTGGGTCTACCATCCCTATCGCCGCTGGTATTGGGGGCACCGCAACTACTGGCATCCGGGCTGGCATGCCCGCCCTGTACGCTGGCGCCACAACCATCGCTGGTAAGCTCAATCACGAACGAGATTGAAGCCGCCCTCGGGGCGGCTTCTTTTTTCCGCCTCATCAGTCCGCCGTGATTCACAACGCAGCTTGCGAATGCGGTCGCTAGTTCGCGCATATGTGACCGGCACAACCCCGTGCGCGGGCAATTACACGCGCAAGTCATTTGAAGCGACTCGCGCAACGGCATTGCATCTGCATCGGCTTTGTATTCGGGGAGGCCGTGCCGGTTCGCCATGCGCCTGTGCGACCAGACGAGAATCACGGATGCGTGGACGGCCTTCTGGCAGGAGCCCGCGGCCGGTGAGCAGTGCCTGCGCGGCGCCGCAGACATCACACAGATTGTCAAAACCCAGTGGTCGGCATTCGCGGCGACTCTGCCGGTAGGTGCGCGCGTGCTCGACATCGGCTGCGGTGCCGGCGCCGCGGCGCGCGCGCTCGTATCGGTCCGCTGCGATCTGCGCGTCACCGGCATCGACATTGCGCAGGTGCCGCACGCCACCGGTGCGCAGATCGAGATCGTGTCCGCCACCGCGATGGAATCCCTGCCCTTCGCGAACGCGAGCTTCGCCGCCGCCATCAGCCAATTCGGTTTCGAATACAGCGAGCGGAACGGCGCCGCACGCGAGCTCACCCGCGTGCTCGCGCCCGGTGCGCGCTTCGCACTCCTCATTCACCATGGGGAAAGTTCGATCGTCGCCGCCAACCGCGCACGGCTGAGCGCACTGCAGGCCGTTCAGGAGCAGGACATGCGCGCGGCGTTCCTTTCCGGAGATGCCGCCGGGCTGGATACGCAAATGCATGTGCTGCGGCGCGAGCATCCGCGCGACACGCTGGTGGCAGAGCTCGCGCGGATTCTGCCGCAGCGGGCGCGCGCCGGCAGCCGGGACCGCGGCGCGATGTGGAGCGCGATCGAAGTGGCGCTGGCGCCGGAGCGCGCGATTTTGGAAGCGATGGATGTGTGCTGCGTTGCGCCGGAGGAGATCGACGGCTGGCTCGCGCCGCTCCGCCGGGGTTGCGAGCTAAGCTGCGTCGCCGCGCTGCGTCGGCCAAACGGCGAGCCCATCGCCTGGCGCATCGACGGGACTCGCCGGCCATCATTGGTTGACGGTCGGACGTCCACTATTTCGGCGGCGCCGCTGCGCCCCACAGGTTCCCCTCACCCCCAACTCGCAAACGATCCGTGAGGAACCACGGCGCGTAGTAAAGCGCGGCCGAAACAAACCCCAGCGCGATCAATTCGGCGACATACCACGGCCACGGCGGCATCACATTGAACAGTGATGTCTGCGCCGGTTTGGCGCGCAGGAACCCATAATTCGTGCCGAGCAGCAGATCGGTCGCACCGGCCGCCAGTAAATAGACGAATGACCACAGGATCACCCGCGGCAATGATTGCAGCCGCGGACGCAGGCGCAACCCGAAGGTGAGATACAGCACCGCCGCGATAATGCCGCCGTGGTACACGAAGAAGATCAGGAAGCGCGCTTCAGGAAAATCATACGGCGTATCGGGCGTGAGCATGCCCTGCACAGTTCCGCCCAGCGCCCAGAAATACGCCAGCTCGTAGCTTTTCTGGTTGGGATGAAAGAGCGTGACGAGGGTGGCGATGGTAGCCCAGTCGCACAGATTCATCGGCAGCGCGTCGCCGATGGTGAGCCATCCGCGGCTCCCGGCGAGCGCATACCACCACCCCCACACCCCGAGCAGCATTAGCCCAAGCACAGTGCGAACGGGCCTATCGGCGGCCGGCCGCCGCCGCACAAGCATGACCAGCACAGCCGCTACCGCGATGGTCAGTACCAGTGCGATGAGGTGCGACGGACCGAACAGGACGAAAGGACTCATCGAATTAGACATAGGCCCGCCAGATGGAATAGGGCAAAACACGAGCGGATCACCGAGGGGGTTTCAACATGAGTTTCGGACGCGAAGCGGGCGCCAGCGCGCAGGGGAAAAACACTTTGCGGCGCATGACGCTCGCGGCGCTGGCGCTCGGCGCCGCGGCGCTGTTCGCCGGGGCGGCCGCAGCCCAGTCCGGCTATATCGGCATTCTGGGCGGCGGCCCGGTCTACATGCACAACGACACCAACATCCGCGAGCTGCGGAACGCCGGCTTCAACGAGCTCATCGTGTGGAGCGTCGAGGTGGGCTCAACCGGCGATCTCAACCTCAACGGCGAATTCCCGCTGACGGCGAACGGCAAATACATCGGCGACCAGACCTGGCCGCGCTTCGCGCACGATCTCACCAACATCAAGACGGGGAAGGTGACGCGCATCACCTTCAGCATCGGCTCGTCGAATGTCGGCGATTTTCAGCACATCAAGGCGCTGGTCGATTCCCAAGGCACCGGCAGGAAGAGCATCCTGTACAAGGATTTCGCCGCGCTGCTGGCGGCGTTGCCGATCGACGCGATCGATCTGAACGACGAGAACAGCTACGACAGCGAATCCACCACCAAATTCGCGCTGATGCTGGGCAAGCTCGGGCTTCACGTGACGATCAATCCGTACACGAACAACGGCTATTGGACATCGCTCGTTTCCAACATCAACAGCCAGACGCCCGGTCTGGTGGACGGCGTCCATCTGCAAACCTACGCCGGCGGCAACGGCAACAATCCGTGCGTGAACTGGGATTTTGGCGGCGTGCCGGTTTATCCCGGCCTGTCGGATCAGGCCTCCGCGCCGCCCTTCGTGACGCCGAAGCAAGCGAAGGAGAAGCTGGCGGCGTGGCACACGCAATGCGGAATCACCGGCGCCTGGCTGTGGATCTTCGATCAGATCCAGGGCACCGATCTGCCGCGGAAGTATGCCCGCGCGATGACCAAAGGCGTGAGCGACACAGTATCGGGCAAGTAGACGCGACGGGTTACCAGCGGCTGGATTTCGCTTTGAAAGCTTGCGGCTGGGCGGCGCCAGCGGGTTCGGCGGACGACGCCATGGTCAGAAGCCGCTCCAGCGTCAGCATCACCAGTTCCATGTCCTTTTCCCCCTCATCGGAGCTTCCGGCGAGCAGGCGCCCCCGGGACTTGAGAGCCTGAAGCAGTTCGCTTGTCTCCACGGTGAAGGTCTCCTGCAGGGGGTGAGGTCTGCAAGGCTGCGCGCCAGATGTTAAGAAAGAGGTCGCGCCGGACTCATGCCGTGCGTTGGGAGGTCAACCACTCAGGAATTCGGGGAAACGGTACTCTCCATTCACGAACGGCGCCCTGCTCAATCCCCCATTCCGCCGTCGAGATCGGTCCGGCAGAAAGCCTCAAGCATATCGTCCAGGTCGGTGTGCTTTGCGACGTCAACACGACTGACGGTGAGCACACCACCGCCGTCGAGATAAATCGTCGCGTTCCCTTCTGCCCGCCATGTTCCCTCGTCCATCCGCTCCCATTCGGAGCAATGAAGACGCGCGATCATCATCGTCAGGGTGAGAAGCGTGGCAGGCGACATGGGACCGGCTGCGACTGGCAATTCCACACGAAAACGTCACACCGGAGGCGCCCCTGCCCGCAATTGCCCTAACGGCCATTGACCTAAGGGCCAATGCTCACCGCTTTAGTAAGTGGTCCGGAATTACCGGCTTGTCTTTGCAAGCATTGCGAGGAATTCTCCCCGGCCACAGGGGAGTGGGGCGGTGTTCGAACAAGCTTTCAAGAATATCGATGACGTCCTCTGGAAAGAGGCCGGCTGTACCACGGAGCTCGACTACACGGAGCAGACCTCGTGGATGCTGTTCCTCAAATATCTGGATGATCTGGAGCGCGACCGGCAGCAGAAGGCCGAGCTACAGGGCAAGCCGTACAGCTACATCATTCAGGGCCAGTACCGCTGGAGCAAATGGGCGGCGCCGAAGAAAAAGGATGGAAGCGTCGACCACGACAAGGCGCTGATCGGCAAAGACCTGATCGAGTTCGTGGACGGCAAGCTCTTCCCCTATCTGGAGGGCTTTCGAGAGCGGGCCGAAGCGCCGGACACCATCGAGTACAAGATCGGCGAGATTTTCGGCGAGATCAGAAGCAAGTTCCGCAGCGGCTATTCCCTGCGCGATGCGCTGGAGCTGGTGGATGGCCTGCGCTTTCGCAGCCAGGCGGAGCGGCACGAGCTGTCGCAGCTCTACGAAGACAAGATCCGCCGCATGGGAAATGCGGGTCGCAATGGCGGCGAATACTACACCCCGCGCCCGCTCATCCGCGCCATGGTGCAGGCGGTCGATCCGAAGATCGGCGAGCGCATCTATGACGGCGCGGCCGGCTCCTGCGGCTTCTTGTGCGAGAGCTTCGACTGGCTGCTGCCCAAGGCCCAGAGCACCAAGGACCGCGAAACGCTGCAGAAGCGCACGTTCTACGCCAAGGAGAAGAAGAGCCTCGCCTATGTGATCGGCCTCATGAACATGATCTTGCACGGCATCGAGGCGCCGAACATCGTCCACACCAACACGCTGTCCGAAAATCTGGCGGACGTGCAGGAGAAGGACCGCTATGAAGTGATTCTCGCCAATCCCCCTTCGGCGGGAAGGAGCGGCCGGAGGTTCAACAGAATTTCCCCATCCGCACCGGCGAAACCGCCTTCCTCTTCCTTCAGCACTTCATAAAGCACCTGAAGGCGCATGGCTGCGCCGGCATCGTCATCAAAAACACATTTCTCTCGAACACCGACAATGCGTCGGTGGCGCTGCGGAAGGACCTGCTGGAAACCTGCAGCCTGCACACCGTGCTGGACATGCCGGGGGGCACGTTCCAGGGCGCCGGCGTGAAAACGGTGGTGCTGTTCTTCGAGAAGGGCGCGCCGACGCGGCGCATCTGGTTCTATCAACTCAATCCCGGCCGCAATCTCGGCAAGACCAATCCGCTGAACGACGATGACATGGCGGAGTTTGTGAAGTTGCAGAGGACAAAGGCGGACAGTGCGAATTCGTGGAGCATCGATGCGGCGAAGATCGATCCCGTCACCTTCGACCTTTCGGTGAAGAACCCGAATCGCAAGCACGAGACGGAGCTGCGAGATCCCAAGGCGATTCTTACCGAAATCGCCGCGCTGGATGCGCAAAGCGCACAGCTGCTGAAGCAAATCGAGGCCATGCTGTGAATTGGTCATCTCGCCGGCTAGGCGACTTGCTGAAAGTACAGAATGGCTTTGCCTTCGACTCTAAGCGCTTCTCGGAGACGTCAGGTGCGCCACTCATTCGGATTCGCCTATTCACGCGCGCCGGTGACCCGCGCCGAACGCGTGGCCACGCACCGTCCGCGAATTCTCGCCCGCTATGATGCCAAACTTCAGGCGTTCCTTGATTTCGTGCTGGCGCAATATGTCAGCCAGGGGGTCGGCGAGCTGGATCAGGAAAAGCTCGGCAGCCTGCTGGAACTGAAGTACCACACCGTCAACGATGCCGCCGGGCAATTGGGCGGCACCTCAGCCATCCGCGACGCCTTCGTGAATTTCCAGCAGCACCTCTACGCGCCGGAACCATAACCAGCGCCCCCCACTGCGTCCGCCTGGGCGGGCGAACGGCGTGGAGACCAACGGGAGACCAGCGCTTCTCAGGCGAAGTTCCCGGCCAATCGCAAGCAGCAATCTTGCCCTGCCCCGCCAACCATCCCATGTATGGCGCCGGCATTTCACGAGGGACAGCTCTGATGAACACGTTCGGCAGATGGATCGGCAAGGCGGCGGCGGTGGCGGGGCTGGCGCTTTCAGTTTCGGCCTGCGGCATCAACACGGTGCCGCGGCAGGACGAGCAGGTGAAGGCCGCCTGGAGCCAGGTGCAGAACGAGTATCAGCGCCGCGCCGATCTGGTGCCCAATCTCGTCAACACCGTGAAGGGCTACGCCCAGCAGGAGCGCACGGTGCTGCGCGAGGTGATCGAGGCGCGCGCCAAGGCGACCTCCACCACCGTCAACCTGCCGCCGGATGTCACCTCCAATCCGGAGGCCTTCCAGAAATTCGAGCAGAGCCAGAACCAGCTGACGCAGGCGCTGGGCCGGTTGATGGTGGTGAGCGAGCGCTACCCGGATCTGAAATCGAACCAGAATTTCCTGGCGCTGCAATCGCAGCTCGAAGGCACGGAGAACCGCATCACGGTGGCGCGCAAGGACTACATCGATACGGTGCAGACCTATAACACCACCCTGCGCACCATTCCCTCGCGCTGGGTGGCCGCCATCTTCTATCCCGACGCCAAGGTGAAGCAGGTGTTCAGCGCCAGCGAGCCCGCGCAGACCGCGCCGCACGTTCAGTTCTGATGGTTCATCTCTTGCGCATTCCGGCGCGGACGGCGGCAGCCTTCGCGCTGCTGCTGGCGCTGTTGTGCGCCGGCGCGGCGTTTTCCGCATCGCTCACCTTCCCGTCGCTCAGCGGCCGAGTGGTGGATGACGCCGGGATTCTCTCCGACGACACCAAGGCGCAGCTGACCGGCATCCTCGCGCAGCTGGAGCAGAAGACCGGCGATCAGCTGGTGATCGTCACCTTGAAGTCGCTGCAGGGGCAGGACATCGCGGCTTACGGTTACCAGCTCGGCCGCGCCTGGGGCATCGGGCAGAAGAAAAAGAACAACGGCGCGCTGCTGATCGTGGCGCCGAACGAGCACAAGGTGCGCGTCGAGGTGGGCTACGGCCTCGAAGGCGAGCTGACCGACGCCGCCAGCCGCGTCATCATCGAGAACGCGATGCTGCCGCAGTTCCGCGCCCGCAATTACGACGCCGGCGTCGAACAGGGCACCGCCGACATCGTACGCCTGCTGGCCGGCGGCAAGGTGGATCTGAGCAAGGTGCCGGAGGCGCCGCAGCCCGAGCATCAGGACAAGGGCGGCATCCCCTGGGTGGTGATCGCCTTCATTCTGGTATGGATTATCTTTGGCCGCGGGCTGTGGCCGCTGCTCTTCCTAGGCGGTATGGGCCGTCGCGGCGGTTGGGGCGGTGGTGGATTTGGCGGGGGAGGATTCGGTGGCGGCGGATTTGGCGGCGGTGGCGGATCGTTCGGCGGCGGCGGCGCGTCGGGAAGTTGGTAGCGATGCACCTTTCGCATGATGAACGCAGCCGCGTGCAGGCGACGCTGAACGCGGCGCAGCAGCGGACGCATGCGCGCTTCGCGTTGATGATCGTGCCGGTGAGCGACCGCTACGAGATGTATCCGCTGGCCTTTGCCGGCGCGATGGCCTTGGCGGTGGGCGGCGCGCTCGCCTTCTTCTGGCAGGCGATCGGACTGCGCCTCGGATTCCTGTGCGAAGCCGCCGCATTCGCACTCACCGCGCTCCTCATGGAATGGCGCCGGGTGCGCATGGCGCTGGTGCCCAATGACATCAAGCAGCTGCGCGCGCGCAACATGGCGCACCGCGAATTCGCCGCCGGCATTCTGGCGGCGCGCGATCACGCGGAAGGCATTTTGTTCTTCGCGTCGCTGGCCGAGCGCTATGTCGAGATCATCGCCTCGCGCGAGGTGCACACCGCCGTCGGCGAGGAGGCGTGGCAGCGCATCGTCAGCGACTTTTCCGCCCGCGCCAAAAGCGGCAACCTCGCCGATGCCTTTACCGATGCGATCGCGTCCTGCGCCGACCTGCTGGCCGCGCACTTTCCGAAAGCCATATGAAGCGCAGCGCGGGCCTCCTCATGTACCGGCGCAAGGGCAAAGAGGTGGAGTTCTTCCTCGTTCATCCCGGCGGCCCGTTCTGGAAGAACAAGGATGCCGGCGCCTGGACAATTCCCAAAGGCGCCATCGAGCCGGACGAAGATCCGCTCGCCGCGGCGCGCCGCGAATTCACCGAGGAAACCGGCTTCGCGGTGGATGGCGATTTCGCGGAGCTGGGCACCTTCAGGCAGCCGGGCGGCAAGCATGTGCTGGTGTGGGCGGTGGAAGGCGACTGCGATCCGGCGAAGCTTACGAGCAACGAATTCGAGATGCAGTGGCCGCCGCGCTCCGGCGGCATGCAGAACTTTCCGGAAGTGGACCGCGGCGGCTGGTTCAGCGAGGCTGAGGCGCGCGACAAGATGCTGATCGGCCAGCGGCCGATGCTGGACGCGTTCTTCGCGGTCGTCACCCGCACCGCCAAAACGAAAACGGCGCCAGGCTGAGCGCCGGCGCCGCTTTTCGTACAGGCGAAAAACGCTCGCGCTATTTCATGTAACCCATGGCTTTTTCCATGTGCATCTTGCAGCCGGCCTCGTCGTTCTTC
>JBJMVL010000062.1:0-48150 GCA_045810735.1 Alphaproteobacteria bacterium | reverse complement strand
CGCAAGAAGCGCTACGCGGACCGGCTGCGCTACAATGTGCAGCTGAGCCTGGAGATGGCGATCACCGATCAGCTCACCGGTCTTCACAACCGCCGTTATATGAGCCGGCACTTGAGTACACTGATTGTGAATGCGGAGAAGACCGGCCGGCCCATTGCGTTTCTCATCCTCGATATCGACCACTTCAAATCGGTGAACGACACTTGTGGTCACGACATCGGTGACGAGGTGTTGCGGGAGTTCGCTAGCCGCATCTCTGCGAATGTGCGCGGGATCGATTTGGCGTGCCGCTATGGTGGCGAGGAGTTCGTCGTCGTAATGCCGGAAACGGATGTCGCGTTTGCAGCGGTGGTAGCCGAGCGACTGCGTCGCAGCGTAGAGACGACGCCGTTTGCCATCAGTCGAGAGCCGCACCGGCTGGAACTCACAATCAGCATTGGCATTGCGGGTTCCGATCGCCGCGGCGATACGGCAGATGCCCTCCTGCACCGGGCCGATCAGGCGCTCTATCGTGCCAAACGCGAAGGCCGTAATCGCGTCGTTGCCGCCGCTGCCTAATTCCTCCGTCAGCGGTGACCGCTGGCTGTCAGCCTAGGACGTGGCGGCCGCTTTCTTTGCTACCCGCAGCACATCTTCGAACATGTCCGTCGTTAGCACCCCGGTGTTCGTATTCAGGCGCGAGCAATGATAACTCGACAGCAGTGTCATCCGGTCCAGCACGTGCGACGCGCCATGCGAGAAGGAATGATCCCTCTTGGACACCGATAGTGCGGTGCAGACGCTGTCATGCGCGATCTTCCCCAACGAAAGAATAGCGCGCAGCTTGGGCATGTTCCCGATGGTCGCTGTGAGAAATTGACGGCAGGTGTTGATTTCCGCCGGCAGCGGCTTGTTACCGGGCGGTACGCAACGGACGGCGTTGGTAATGGCACAGCCGATCAGCTCAAGCCCGTCCTCAGCGTGCGCGGCGTACTCGCCGCGCGCGAGGCCCAACTTCTTCAGCGTCCCGTAAAGGAGAACGCCGGCGTAATCGCCCGTGAACGGTCGGCCGGTATGGTTCGCGCCATGAAGCCCCGGTGCAAGCCCTACAATAAGCAGCGCTGCATGCGGCGAGCCGAAGGTGGGCACCGGATCATTGAAGTGATCTGGAAAGCGCGCGCGGTTCTCGTGGCGGAAAGCATGCAGCCGCGGGCACAGCGAACAATCCGGCGGCGGCTCGCGTGAAGCAATCATCTGCACGTCAGTCCGATTACAAGGCCAGCCTTACGCGAATTGCGGTTGCGCGGTCTGCGGCCCTTGCTGCTGGTGTTGATTCGCGGAGCGCGGGCCGCCCTCGCGCATGATCGTGGGGCGCAGGTCCTCCAGCTCGATAAAATTGTCCGCCTGACGCCGCAGCTCGTCAGCCACCATCGGCGGCTGCGTGCGGATGGTCGACACGACGCTGACCCGCCGGCCCTTCTTCTGCACGGCCTCGACCAGGCGGCGGAAATCACCGTCGCCGGAGAAGATCACGATGTGATCGACCGATTCGGCGAGCTCCATCACGTCAATGGCCAATTCGATATCCATGTTGCCCTTTACGCGCCTGCGCCCTTGCGTATCGGTGAATTCCTTCAGCGGCTTTGTGACTACCGAAAAGCCGTTGTAATCGAGCCAGTCCACCAGGGGGCGTAGCGGCGAGAATTCCTGATCCTCGGCGACTGCAGTGTAGTAGAAGGCCCGCACCAGCACGCCTTTGCGAGCGAACAATTCCAGCAGCCGCTTGTAATCGATGTCGAAACCCAGCCCCTTCGCCGCGCCGTAGAGGTTGGCGCCGTCGATGAAAAGCGCAAGTTTCTCCTGTGGATAGAAAAGCATGGTCTCCTCCAAATTTGTTGTTCGAAACATCGAAGGCCTTTCGGCAAACCGCCCCGACGGCCAACCGCATATCTAAATTCCTCCCGGCCCATAGCAAAGGCCCGGCACTATGTGGCGCAATAGCCTCCCATGATTTTGATCGCGCTCGGCTCCAATCTTGCGTCGCCCGCGGGATCGCCCGCCGAAACGGTGCGGGCGGCGCTTGCGGCGCTCACCACAAACGGAATTGCCCCCGTAAAGGTTTCGCGGCTGTACGCGACGCAAGCCTGGCCAAACCCTGCCGATCCGCCATTCGTCAACGCGGCCGCGCAGGTGGAGACAGAGCTGCAGCCTGTG
Source organism: Alphaproteobacteria bacterium (assembly GCA_045810735.1). Classification (GTDB taxonomy): domain Bacteria; phylum Pseudomonadota; class Alphaproteobacteria; order Micropepsales; family Micropepsaceae; genus Rhizomicrobium. The sequence continues at coordinate 45,957 of JBJMVL010000062.1, read as the reverse complement.
CAACTGCTGCACAGATTGCAACGCATCGAGCGATCCTTCGGCCGCGAGCGGGATGGCGGGCACAACGCCCCGCGCGTACTCGATCTTGACATTCTGGATTACGACGGCCGTGTCGAAGGCGGCCCCCCGACCTTGCCCCATCCGCGCATCGAGAGCCGTGCCTTCGTGCTGGTGCCGCTGGCTGAGCTCGCGCCGTACTGGCGACATCCCGTCTCGCGCCGGACGGCTGCGGAGTTGCTGGTGGACTTGCCCGATTACAGCGCCCAGGTGCGCCCGCTTGCACCTGAGAACGGGCTCCCGGTAGAGCCGGCCGCATGAACAGCGATACTACCGTAAACGTCGGCCCTTATCTCGCGCCGTTACTGGTTGTGGCGCTGGTGGCGCTGCGGCTCATCCGCAACAAGCCGCAGAAGGTGAAGCCCGGCCGGTTGTTCGTTACGCCGCTGCTGCTCGTCCTCGCCATTTATCTGACGCTGCGCCAGGCGCCAGCGCCGGGCGCGCTCTGGCTGCTGGTGGACGCAGCGGCGGCGCTGGCAGGCGCGGGGGTGGGCTGGCTCACGGCGCGGCATCGCGCCTTCACCTTGGATGCGGAAACCGGCGAGATCATGAGCCGCGCCACGCCCATCGGTACCCTCGTGTTCGGGGCGGTGTTCGCTGTTCGCTTCGGACTTAAGATGGCGTTTCCGCAGCTGAATGCCGCGCATGCCTACGCGCCAGCAAGCGCAGATTTCCATCCGGCGGCGAGCGCCATCGGCTGGGCCGATGCCGGTCTCGTGTTCTCCGCCGCGATGGTGACGGCCAGAGCGGCCACCATCTGGCTGTGCACGCGCCATCTCGTGGAGCAGCAGCGCGCGCAAAAGGAGCAGATGGAGCAGCCGGAGCCTTCGGTGTAGCATCGCAGCCGGCGACGGATTGGATCGAAGCGTGAGCGAAGTGGCGTTCGAATTGGAATCAAAACCAGCGGCGGACGATCTGCGCCGGAAGGCCGACGACGGCGATGCGCAAGCAGCGACCGCGCTCGCCCTCCGCCTGCTGGTCGGCCGCGATGCGCCTTTCGCACCGGAGGAGGGCGTAGGGCTGATCGAAAGGGCCGCGGCGGAAGGTGAGCCGGAAGCTCTCTGCACCTTGGCCACGTTGCGCGGCGGTGGCGCGTGGACGCGGCAGAGTTGGCCCGAGGCGCTCGATCTTCTGGAGGAGGCGGCCGTGTGCGGCTTGCAGGATGCGCGCGACCAGCTGTGCATTGTGTCCGGCGACCAGACACTGGCCGCGCAGGCCCGCAGCGGTGCTGGTGGTGATGGCATCTGGCGCACGCTCAAAAGCAGCATCGATCTGCGCGCCTTCGTCACGCCGAAGCCGCCGGTGCAGGTGTGCGAGTCGCCGCGCGTGTGGACAGCGGAGAATTTCACCAGCCGCGAATTGTGCGAATGGCTGGTCAGCCGCTCCACGGGAAAACTGAAGCCCGCGCTGATGCGCGATGCCACCACCGGCGTGTCACACGCGCTCGACAGCCGCACCTGCAGCGATTTCGTGTTCGACATCGTGTCGGGCGGCATTGTGATGCTGCTCCTGCGCACCAAGATATCCGCAGTGACCTCCATTCCGGCATCGCACATGGAGCCACCGCAGATTTTTCATTACGCAATCGGCCAGGAGATCAAGGCGCACTTCGATTTTCTATTCGACGGCAAGCACTCCTACGGCAAGGACGGGAAATATACCGGCGACCGACTTGCCACCTTCCTGATGTATCTGAACGAAGGCTATGAGGATGGCACTCTCGAATTTCCCAAGGCGGGCTACCGCTATAAGGGGAAGATCGGCGACGGCATCTTTTTCGCCAGCCAGCGCGACGGTAAGCCCGATCACCAGAGCGTGCATGCCGCGAAGCCGATCACCAAAGGCGAGAAGTACATTCTCTCGCAGTGGATCCACAATCAGCCGTTTGGCGCGTGAGCGCAGGCCCGACGTGACCGTGCAGCCCTTCGTTCTTCACTCGCAGCTGGAAGCGGATACGGCATTCGTTGCAGACTGGGCGCTATCCCGCGTGCGTTTGATGAACGACGCACGCTTTCCCTGGCTCATTCTCGTGCCGCGGCGGCCGGCGCTGTGCGAGCTGCACGAGCTTTCCCATGCCGAGCGCATGGTGTTGATCGAGGAACTTGCGCGGGCCGGAAAGAACCTGAAGGCGCTCACACAAGCCGCGAAGATCAACACCGCGACGCTCGGCAATCAGGTGCCGCAATTGCATGTGCATGTGGTGGCGCGCCGCGCGGACGACGTCGCCTGGCCAAATCCGGTATGGGGTGGAAGCGCCGTTCCGTACACGGACGAGCAGCGGGATGGCTTGCTGGAGCGCATGCGGAAGAGTTTGTGAATGAAGGAAGGGCGATCGCTGAGGGACCCGGATCGCCCTTCCCGTTGTTGCCGTCCCTCTGGGGAAAGAAAACGGCTACACTCTTTCGCGTCTGCCGCGGGCATTGGAGGGGACGCTCCGCAGCGGTCGCTTATGGGGGTCGATATAGGCCGCGAGTTGCGCGCGCCAAAGGTTTTCTTTGCACGTAGCAGCGCTGTTTCCGTAACGCTTGCGTGAGACTTGTTTGGAGATTGTCAGCGCATGCCAGCCGCGGTTCCGCGCGCAATTGGCGACCCCGAGAGGATTCGAACCTCCGACCTACAGATTAGGAATCTGCCGCTCTATCCTACTGAGCTACGGGGTCTCGCGTTGGACAGGATGTCGCGCGGCGCCGCAGAACTCAAGCGCGCGCGCCACTTGGGGTCACGGGCTTTGATAATCACCCATGCTGCAACCGAGAAGGCTGTTGAGATAGAACTGCGTCACCGTCCAGGTGTGGTTGCCTTCCGTCAAGGTTCCTTCGAACGGGCAGAGATCCGCCGACTCGCCACCGTTCACATCGTTCCATGCCTGCGGAAAATCGGGAACATTGCCGGGCGTCGGGATGTTGTCGGTCACCGCTTCGGCGAATTCGTGCGACGCGGCGTAGGTCAGGAAATCTAAGCCGGAATTGCACTCCGGCTCGACGGTATAGAACAGGTTGGTGGGGTGCAGGCGGTCGGCGCGCTTGGCGAAATGATACGCGCCGAAGCTGCGGCATGAGGTGAGGCCGTCGAGATCGATGGTCACATTCGCCGGGAAGTAGACCATGTATAGCGTGTTGAGATCGTTCGCGGGCAGTGCGCCCGTGCGAATCTGATGCGAGAGCTCGCGCTGGATATCCGCATCGGTGAGATTGAGTGAGGTGTTCTTGGGCTTTATCTGTACTTGGCCCAGATATTTGCCCCGCGCGATGGTCTGCTTCGTGCTCTTGTGGCCGTTCACTGCCTTCTGGTGAAGCGTGCCGTATTCCTTCATCTGATCGATGAAGGTGCTGTTGACGATGGCGGCGGAGAACAGGGGAATGTTGTCGATTGTCTCCTGGCTGACGTCGCTGCCCCAGATCACAGTTACCAGCTTTACCTTCGAGAACACTGAGCCGCCGTAATAATAGAGCGGGCCGTCGCCGCCGCCGGGCGGCTGGCGGCCGGTCTTCTCGTAATAGTGCGGCAGCGGCAGGATGTGATAGCCGCCCACCACCAGCGCCTGCGCAGGAACTGCGAAGGCGATCAGGATGGCCGTAATGGCGACTGCGGCGATGCGCCAACAATGGAACATGATATGCCCCCGAGAACTCACGTGAGACTCTGCACCGCCCGTGGCGGCTCGACAAGCGGTAGAGGGAAACGGAAGATTTCCGCTGAGCTGGCGGCGCGAAACCGGGGCCACGACAAAGGTGAAGCGCACAGACGCAATTGAAGACTCACTCCAGCGTGAGCTCCGGATCATTCCATCAAGGGGCTTCTTGCCGGCGCCTACTTGCCGTGAGTCCCAGAGGCCCAAATTGGTTGCGCATGCCGGTCGTAGACAACAAGATTTCCGTCTTGCTGGAATGCGACAAACGCACCGGGGTGTCCGGAGGTGTCGCTATGCCACAAGCGTTCGCCATGCACGTTGGAGTAGATCGCGAGATCTCCGGTCGGCTCCATGACGAGTTCTGTGGCGCCGCGGCACTCTGTGGCGCTTTCCCACACCTGCTCGCCAGCAGGATTTCTCACCGTGAGATTGCCGCCCTCCGTGAAATGAAAAGTATATCCGCTGTCCACCCTCCACTCGGTGCCCGGTGGAAAGTACCCTTCGTTATCGACCAGGGGATGGATTTCAATATTGCCTGTCGGCTTTACGATTTCCCTGGAATTCATCGCGACCTTCCTTTCGCGTATTCCCAAGACAACTGCGCAGTATTTGGTCAAATGGTTACTGAATCGTGCCTGCGGGGCCATGACCGCGGCCACGCTTATCCACAGGGGCCGCAGCTCTGTGCACAGGCTTTCCTGCAACGATTCTTGAAGCGGTCCAGCCCGCACGCCGTAAAGGGCGGCGAGGCCGCCAAATCGTGAGCTGGGCAGCCGGGAAGCTGGCGACACCACAGGGCATAGGAGCGCAAGATCATTTCGATTCACCAGAACAAAAAGCCTTGGGATGCGGCAACAGAATGGGCCGCATTCTCCACTCCACGGGCGAAATGCCGTTTGGAATCAACGGCGAAAATAAATCCGTACCCCACCGGCAAACCGGCCTTACACTTGTGCGCATGAAGAGCACCGTCATTTCAGTGCGGAAGCGCAGGATCAGGCCGGGTACGAAGACGGCTGCGCCTGCCGGCGCGCGTGTGGCGCGCGAAATCCGTGAAAACGTCTGCTCCTCTCACCCCCGAACCGCAACATCTGGTGCCTTGGAGCGGGGCAGGGGACCCCCTCCCGATTTTTCGACAAACAAAACGAACAATTCCACGCTGCCCGCAGGAGGGGGGACCCCACCCCCCACTTTTTGCCAAACAATTCCGTTGTGTCGTTCCGCGCGGGGGGAGGGGGCCCCCACCCAATTTCCGGAGGTTCGAATGGGAACTTTGAGTTGCCGCGCGCGCCTCCCTTGCCGGCGTTCCGGGGATGCTATGCTGCCGCGCCAATGGTGCCGGAACTGGAAGATCTGCTGGTGGAAATTCGGGCCTGCCGGCTGTGCGAGCCCCATCTGCCGCACGGGCCGCGCCCGGTTCTGCATGTCAGCGCCACCGCGAAACTCTGCATCGTCAGCCAGGCACCGGGGGTGCGGGTGCACGAGACGGGCCTGTCGTTCAACGACGCAAGCGGCGATCGCCTGCGCGACTGGATGGGCGTCGACCGGGAGATCTTCTACGACGCATCCCGAATCGCCATTGCCGCCATGGCGTTCTGTTTCCCGGGCTACAACGCGCAAGGCCATGACCTGCCACCGCGGAAGGAGTGCGCCGCCACCTGGCGGAAGCGGCTGTTCGCGGCGCTGCCGCAGTTCGAGACCACGCTGCTGGTCGGCTCCTATGCGCAAGCCTGGCACCTCGGTGGCCGCGCCAAGTCGAGTATGACGGAAACCGTCAAGGCGTGGCGGGACCACGCGCCGCGTTATATTCCTCTGCCGCATCCGTCGTGGCGCAACAGCGGATGGCTGAAGAAGAATCCATGGTTCGCGGAAGAACTCTTGCCTTACTTGCGGCGGCGCGTGCGGCGTGTGTTGTCTTCGGACTGACGTCGCTGGTGGCGTGCGCGCCGGTGCTGGCGCCACGCGGAATCCAGAGCACAGCGCCGGCGATCGAGGATAAGGCCTTCGTCACGCGAGACGGGCTTCGCCTGCCGCTCCGCCACTGGGACGCCGAGCATCCGCGCGCCGTGCTCGTGGCGCTGCACGGCATGAGCGACTACTCCGAGGCCTTCGACCTTCCGGGCCCGTGGTGGGCGGCGCATGGCATCACCACTTACGCCTACGACCAGCGCGGCTTCGGTCTTTCACCCAAGCGCGGCATGTGGGCCGGCAGCGAGGCCATGCGCCAGGACCTGAGCGACTTCGTCGACGCCGCGCAGGTGAGGTATCCGGGCGTTCCGGTCTACGCGCTCGGCGAGAGCATGGGTGGCGCCGTGGTGCTGACGGCGCTGGCGGGTCCGCACCCACCGCGCATCGCCGGAGCCATTCTTGTGGCGCCCGCGGTATGGTCACGCTTGGACATGCCGTTGACCTACCGGGCGGCGCTGTGGATCGCCGCCCGTTTCGTGCCGGCAATCCATGTTTCCGGAGCCGGCCTCCATATCGTGGCCTGCGACAATATCGAGGTGCTGAAGAAGCTGTCGCGCGATCCGATCTATCAGCATTCGGTGCGCGCGGATCAGGTGTACGGGTTGGTCAATCTGATGGATGAGGCACGCAATGCGCCCGAGCGCCTCCCAAACCCGCCGCGAATCCTGTTCCTCTATGGGGGGAACGATCAGGTAATTCCGAAAGAGCCAACCGGTGCTGTGATCCGGGAACTGCAGGGGCGAGCTGACGTACGGAGGTACCCGAAGGGCTATCACATGCTGTTGCGCGACCTGGACGGCGAATCCGTCTGGTCCGACATCGCGGGGTGGATCGAGAGCACGCAGGATGTTGTTCACGCTGTACGGCTGAAGAGGGAAACAAATGGCGAATGAAGAGCCGCACGATCAAGCGCGGGCGAATTTCGAGAATCGTTCCCGGGAATGGCGGCGGGTTTTCGCCGAAACATGGGGGACGTTCTTGCTGGTGCTGGTGGCTGTCGGTGGCGCAATCGCAGCAGATGCCGATCCTAACGCATATAGTCGCGAGGCTGCGGCCGTGGCGCCAGGCTTAATCGTAATGGCCGTAATCTATTGTATGGGCAGCGTCAGCGGAGCGCACATCAACCCGGCGGTCACTCTGGCCTTTGCGCTCCGAGGCAACTTTCCGTGGCGACGTGTTCCTCTGTATGTGATTGCGCAGTTGGCCGGCGGGGTTGCGGCGGCGATGCTCCTGCACGCCATCTATGGCACCATCGGCGACTTTGGAGCGACGCTTCCCGCCCCCAGGCTCGGCAATGTCAAAGCCCTGGCGATTGAGATCGTCGCGACTGCAGGTCTGGTGAACACAATTTTGGGCACGGCCTCCGGCGCGCGCAACGTCGGCACCAACGCAGCCATCGCCGTCGGTGGCTACATCGCAGTCGCAGGAATCTGGGCTGCGCCGCTGACCGGCGCTTCCATGAATCCGGCCCGGTCGCTGGCGCCCGATCTGGTAAGAGGCGATCTGGGCCACACGTGGCTTTACATAGCAGGGCCACTGGCCGGTGCTGTGGTCGCCGTCATTTTCGAATGGATACTGAAGGGCAAACCGACGCGTGCCGGGACAAGGGCCGCGCAAGGCACGGACGGCGAGAGATAGAGTGGCGCAACGCTTCTGCTGCATGCACGTTTTTTCTTAGAACCCTGGAGAATACGATGCAGGACGACAAACATGACACTTCCAAGAAACACGATCTCCGAGACAGTCCACCCACCAGCTTGAAAGACACGGACGTAAGAAGCCCCGTGCAGAATCCACAACGGAATCCCGCCGAGGATCCGCAGGACAGGGCGTCCGGGCCGGATATCGTAAAGCCCGGCGTCGGCAGCCAGGCGACTGGGCAAACTTCGCGCCAGTAACTATCTTGCAGACGCTTTTGTGCCTGATTGAGCGAACGGGCACCGGAAGACCAGAGAAGACGTAACCGGTTGCTTAATATGGGTGTAAGGCAGGTTTTCCACTCCGTGGGCAGCTATGTTCGACCATGAGGTAAAGAATGGATATCCCGCTGGAAGTCACCTTCCACAACACTGAGCCAGACCCAGAGATTGAATCGCTGATTGAGGAGCATGTGGCGCGATTGGAAAAGCTCTATCCCCACCTGGTGGGCTGTCGCGTGTCCGTCGAACTGCTTCACCAGCAGCACCGGAACGGAAATATACCGGAGGTTCATATCGCCATCCGTGTTCCGGGAAAGGAGATTGCGATCAGTCATGAGCCTCATCACGCCAAGGAGCGCAGGGCCGCGCCGAATATGCAAACTTCGATTAAGGACGCGTTTCGCGCTGCCGAGAAGCGGCTGATCGACTGCAAGCAACAGCAATATGGGGAAGTGAAGACGAAGGAAGCCCGAATTTGAGATTTTCCAGTCGTCCGATTTCCCTAGGTGATGGTGGGCGCGACAGGGATTGAACCTGTGACCCCTCCCGTGTGAAGGGAGTGCTCTCCCGCTGAGCTACGCGCCCCCGGCCGCTATAAAAACCGTCGCAGCGCAGAGGTCAAGAATAGCTGGTTTAAAGCAGCGAAGCCCGACCCGGTTCTTGCCGGGTCGGGATTTCATAAGGAGATGGACGCTACCTACGGGCTGGTATATGCGGACTGGGTACTGCAGCCGTGCAGGCTATTTAGGTAGTACTGGGTTACGCTCCAGCTGCCGCCGGTGGACGTCAACGTCGCTCGGCCGCTGCACTTGTCACCGATCTCAAAACCTTGGGCGTCGTTCCACGCTTGGGGGAAGTCCGGATTCGATCCGGGCGTCGGGACATTGTCGGTTGTAGCCTCGGCATATTCGTGTGAGGCGGCAAAGGTCAGAAAGCTGAAACCGGAATTACATTCAGGTTCGACGGCGTAAAACACGTTACGCTTCTTTGCGATCTTCGTGTCGATCGTGGCGAAATGATAAGCGCCGAACGATTGGCAAGACTTCGACCCGCCCAAATCGATGCTGATATCACTGGGAAAGTAAATCATGTAGAGGAATCTTGGGCCGCTTGGCGGCAGCGCGCCTTCATCGATCTGGCGCAGCAACTCGGTCTGCACGTCCTCATCGGTCAGCGTTTTGGATTGATTGTGCGGCTTCAACACAACTTGGCCAAGATAGGTCCCCCGGCGGATCTGTTGGTGCGTACCCTTGCGACCATTGATGCTTTGCACGCCTGCGGTGCTGTATTCATGCATCTGGTCGACATAGGTGCTGTCCACGATCGCTGCCGAAAACAGCGGGATCTGGTCCTGCGTGTTCTGGAGAACATCCTTGTTCCACATCACGCTTACTAGGTTCGGCGTGGTAAAAACGGAACCCCCATAGTAAAACATGTCGCCTGCAGGTGGGACCTGTGGCTGTTTGGATGCGAACGACGTCATCGGAAAAACTTTGTAGTGCTTGACCGCTCCGGCATTGGCCGAAGCGGCCAGCAGGAACGTCGCAGCGACGGCGGTCGTAGCCGCAAGACGGCTGGAAAGAGACATCAGAAAACCCCCTTCAGGATTGGAGAACAGTTTGGCCGGCGACAATGAAACGGCCCCAAGTGATTGGCAAGCACATTTGTTAATGTTTTCGGGAACGTGATGGTAATCCTCTCTCTTACCCTTGGTTAGTCAGACACAGGAGTTCCAAGGCGCTTTGGGGCACGGCGGAAAATGCGTCCACCACCGCGTCTGCTCCGAGCTTATGTGGGGGCTCGGGGGTGTAGCCGTAGGAGAGCAGTATGACCGGAATGCGCGCCGCTCGTGCTGTGGCTACGTCCACGGCGCTATCTCCAATCATCACGGCGGCTTTGTCTGCGCCACCCAATTCGTCCAGGACATGGGCGACGACCCGCGCATCCGGCTTGTTGACGCTATAGCGGCCGGCTCCGCAGATTACGCCGAAGTATCGCGACAGGTTCAATGCATCGAGAATGGGAACCGTCAATTCTTGTGGTTTGTTGGTGAGCACTGCCAGCCGTGCCCCTTGGCTTCGCAGACCTGCAAGCGTCTCCACGACATCTGGAAATGGCAGGCTGTTGTCCGCCAGATGGTTTCGATAGTGATCGATGAACCTGTCGACGAGTAGCGGTAGGTGATCGGGAGTTGCCGGCGCGCCAGTCGACGCCATTGCCTGCTCGATCAGCGCGCGCGCGCCGTGCCCTACCATGTGGCGAAGGGTTTGAGGATCGATACGCGGCCTGTCCTCGGAATCGAGGACGGCGTTCAGCGCTGCCAACAAGTCGGGCGCCGTATCCACCAAAGTGCCATCGAGATCGAAAAGAAGCGCCGGTAAGAGCATACGCAACACTGCCCGGTAACGATTTTCTCGGCAATATACCGTTGCAATTCGTCATTTTGCCCCCCACGAGAGCAAGCATATCGCGGGCAGGCACCTAGGAGGCAGAGAAGAGTGGAGCGCGCCGGCATCATTCTGGCGGCCGGCGAGGGCAAACGGATGAAGTCCGCGCGTCCCAAGGTCATGCATTTGATCGGTGGGCGGCCGATGCTAGGCCACGTGATTGCCGCAATGCGAGGCGCCGGGATTGCGCGCGTGATCGTAGTGCGCTCGGAGAATGCGGATTCAGTCGCCGACTACGCGGCGAGCCTCGGTGTCGAATCCGTCCTGCAGGTCCCGCAGCTGGGGACGGGGCACGCAGCGGGCTGCGCCGCCGCCGCCCTTCGCGGATTTTCAGGTCGCCTGCTGATCAACAACGGCGACATGCCGCTAATAACCGAAGCGACATTGAACGCCGCTTTTCGGGCAGCGGAGAGGACCGGATTGGCGATGGTCGCTTTCCGAGCTGCCGAACCGGGAGCCTACGGTCGAGTTCTCATCGACAGCGATGGATACGTCGACAGAATCGTGGAAGCCAAGGATGCAACGGAAAACGTGCGCGCCAGCAACCTGTGCAACGCCGGCACGTTCGTTGCCGACGCCAAGGCCTTTTTTGGCTGGACGGCGAAACTGAAGAACAACAACGCCCAAAACGAGTTCTACCTGACGGACATTCCTGCCCTCGCCCGGCAGGAGGGGGTCCGTTGCGCTGTTGTGGAAGCTGAGGAAACTGAGGTGATCGGGGTTAACACCTGCGTGGAGCTTGCGGCCGCGGAGGCTCGCTTCCAGAACCGGATACGTGCCAAAGCTCTGGAATCGGGGGCTCGAATGACAGCACCCGACACGGTGTATTTTTCTTTCGATACCCAGCTTGAGGCGGATGTCCAGGTGGGCGCCAGCGTGGTCTTCGGACCCGGCGTGTCCGTCAGGAGCGGAGCAGAAATTCGAGCGTTCTCCCATCTGGAAGGATGTGTCGTGGAACAGGGCGCTGTTGTGGGGCCGTTTGCGCGCCTCAGGCCCGGTGCCGCGATTGGTGAGAATGCACGTATTGGGAACTTCGTCGAAGTGAAAAACTCTCGGATCGAGAAGGGCGCAAAGGCCAACCACTTAACATATTTGGGCGACGCGAGTGTCGGCGCCGGTGCGAATATTGGGGCTGGCACGATCACCTGCAATTATGACGGTGTCCAAAAGCATCTCACGGCAATCGGACCCCGCGCCTTCATAGGTTCCAACGCATGTCTCGTGGCGCCGATCTCTGTGGGCGAAGGTGCCTTTGTCGGGGCGGGTAGTGTTCTCACCCGCGACGTAGAACCTGAATCGTTGGCTGTGGCGCGTCCGGAAAGAAAAGACGTGAAGGGCTGGGCAAAAAGATTTCGTGAGCGCAGGCGCGGCCAAAAGGCGGAAAAGGAAACCTGATGTGTGGCATTGTCGGCATAGCCGGGACTCGCGACGCTGCGGCCGCCATTCTGGCGGCCCTAAGGCGTCTGGAATATCGCGGCTACGATTCAGCGGGAGTGGCCACGCTGGTGGATGGCAAGATCGAACGCCGCCGTACGCCCGGCAAGCTTTCGAAGCTCAGCGACCTTTTGACGGGCGAGCCCTTGGCTGGAAACACAGGCATCGGTCACACGCGTTGGGCGACCCATGGCGCACCGACTGAGGCGAATGCGCATCCGCACGCCTCCGAGCGTGTGGCGCTGGTTCACAACGGCATCATTGAGAATTTCCGAGAATTGCGGGACGAGCTCGTGCAGCGGGGCCATGTTTTCGAGTCCGAGACGGACACGGAAGTGGCTGTCCACCTTGTTTCGGAATACCTGGATCAAGGCCTCGATCCCGTAAACGCTGCAATCCAGGCATCCGGACGGCTGGAGGGAGCTTTTGCCATCGCGATGATCTTCGGCGGAGAAGACGGTCTCGTCGTAGGGGTCCGGCGCGGAAGCCCCCTCGCAATCGGATACGGGCCTCACGAAGGCTTTCTGGGATCCGACGCCATTGCGCTTGCGCCGTTCACAAATCGTGTTTCCTATTTGGAGGATGGCGACGTGGTCGCGATCCGCGGCCCGGACATTCGCATCTTTGACGGTGACGGCAAGCCGGTCAGCCGCGAAATTAAGGTGACGAACGCTTCGGCTGGTCTGGTGGACAAGGGCGGCTACCGTCACTTCATGGCCAAGGAGATACACGAACAGCCGGAGGTCATCAGCCACACGTTATCGCATTACCTGGATCCGCAAACGCGTACGGTCGCGGTACGGGAGACCGCGGCCGTAAAAGCATTGAGGAAAGCGTCACGGTTGACGATTTCCGCCTGCGGCACCGCCTTCTACGCCGGCCTTGTAGGCAAGTATTGGTTCGAAAAGCTCGCGCGGGTTCCAGTGGAAGCCGATGTCGCATCGGAGCTCCGATATCGCGACCCTGTCTACCCCGCGGGCGGTGTCGCCCTCTTCATCTCGCAGTCAGGCGAGACGGCGGATACCTTGGCGGCGCTGCGCGACGCGAAGGATCGAGGTCAGACCACGATTGCCATTGTGAATGTGCCGGAAAGCACCATGGCACGCGAAGCTGATGTGGTTCTTCCCACCTTTGCGGGGCCTGAAATTGGAGTTGCTTCGACAAAGGCCTTTACCTGTCAATTAAGCGTCTTGCTGTGTCTGGCGATCGCGGTTGGCCGTATCCGCAACGTGCTTTCGGCTGATACGGAGAACGCGCAGGTGTCATCGCTTCTCGAGGTTCCACGCCGAATGGTGGAAACGCTCAAGCAGGAAGCTGCTATAGAGGCGCTCGGAAGCGAAATCGCAAAAGTACGGGACGTTCTTTATTTGGGCAGAGGCGTGAACTTCCCGATCTCGCTGGAAGGCGCGCTTAAGCTCAAGGAAATTTCCTACATTCATGCCGAAGCGTACGCTGCGGGAGAAATGAAGCACGGCCCGATCGCGCTGATCGACGAGAATATGCCCGTGATCGTGATCGCACCCTGCGATCCACTGTTCGAGAAGACCATCTCGAACATGCAGGAAGTCATGGCGCGCGGGGGGCGCGTGGTTCTCGTATCGGATTGTCGCGGTATTCAGCAGGCCGGAGATCGTGTCTGGAAGAGCATTGAAGTCCCGCAAACCGACTGGTTGGTCGCGCCCCTGCTGCACGCTTTGCCGATGCAGCTGCTTGCCTACCACACTGCCGTTGCCAAGGGCACCGATGTCGACCAACCCCGCAATCTGGCAAAGTCGGTCACCGTGGAGTGACGACCGGGCGTCCTCTGGTAGACTGGGGGAATGATAAAATCGGAAATCGCTGTCCTTAAGCGAGCGGCCGCTCTCCGGGCGTTAAAGTTTGTCGAGAGCGGGATGCGTCTGGGTCTAGGCACCGGATCGACTGCGGAAATCTTTTTGGAGCTGCTGGCCGCGCGCGTTCAAGAAGGCCTACGCATCACGGGCGCAGCGACGTCTCAGCGCACTGCTTCAAAGGCGCGGACGTTAGGAATTCCGTTAGCACCTCTGGAAGAAGTGGCGCCCCTGGATTTGACCATCGATGGAGCCGACGAAGCCGATCGCAACCTTGATCTCATCAAGGGCGGCGGCGGCGCGCTGTTGCGAGAGAAAATTGTGGCCACTGCTTCCGCGCGCATGGTCGTGATCGCCGATCGCTCAAAGCTGGTGCCGCAGCTCGGCCGATTTCCCTTGCCAATTGAAGTTATCGAATTCGGCCACGCGGTTACCGCCTCCCGAATTCGAGCGGTGACTGCAAAGGCCGGGTACGACAGTCTGGTAATGACCTTACGGACGCAGGACGGGGCCGTTTTCCGATCGGACAGCGGCAATGTGATTTACGACTGTGCGTTCAATTGCATATCCGCCGCCCCCGACCTTGCGGCTTTGTTAAAGGGAATTGTCGGCGTCGTTGAGCAAGGTCTGTTTGTCGGACTTGCCAGTGAACTGGTTGTCGCGCATTCCCCGACAAACGTCGAGATTATCCATCGAAGGCCACATGGCTGAGCACGACTTCGATCTTTTTGTTATCGGAGGAGGCTCCGGCGGTGTGCGCGCCAGCCGTATGGCGGCACTGCACGGCAAACGGGTCGCCATCGCGGAAGAATATCAATTTGGCGGGACCTGCGTCATTCGCGGGTGCATCCCGAAGAAGCTTTTTGTTTATGCGAGCCAGTACGGCGAGGACTTTGAGGACGCGGCCGGATTCGGCTGGACTGTGCCAGAACGCCACTTCGATTGGGCCACTCTTGTCGCCAACAAAGACCGGGAAATTGCCCGTCTTTCCGATCTATATCTCTGCAACGTTGTCAATGCTGGTGTGGAGGTATTTCAGGAGCGTGCGGTGCTGCTGGGGGAGCATTCAATCCATTTGACACGGCGGAAAAAGACTATCACGGCATCTCATATACTGATCGCCACCGGCAGCCGTCCGTCGAATGATGTGCTGAAAGTGCCGGGTACGGAGCACTGCATTTCCTCCAACGAAGCGTTTTACCTGCCAAAACTTCCCCGGCGCGTCCTTGTAGTCGGTGGAGGCTATATCGCTGTGGAATTTGCGCATATTTTTCATGGTCTGGGCTGCGATACTACGCTCGTTTATCGCGGGGACAAGGTGCTTCGCGGTTTCGACGAGGATATGCGCGATTGCTTGATGGCGGAAATGCACCGCAACGGCTTGCGTGTGCTCTGTAACCGCAACTTCACTCGTGTCGATAAACGGAATGGAAATCTTTTCGCATTCACCGATCACGATGAGATTCTGGAAGCCGACACGATCATGCTTGCCGTGGGGCGCCGCGCCAATACTGACGGACTTGGCCTTGGGACTGTTGGTGTTGTAGTGGGGGCGAAGGGCGAGATATTGGTGGATGAATTTTCGCGCACCAATGTTCAGCATATCTTCGCTATTGGCGACGTAACGAATCGGCTGCAATTAACGCCGGTCGCGATTCACGACGCCATGTGCTTTGTGAAGACTGTTTTCGAGGACACGCCGACCCCTGTCGATCATAATCTTGTACCGACGGCGGTGTTCAGCCGGCCGGAAATAGCCGCCGTAGGTCTTACGGAAGACGAAGCTCTGCAAAGGGGTGCAATCGATGTCTACAAATCCACCTTTCGGCCGCTGAAGCACACTCTTTCCGGACGCGGGACGCGATCCCAATTCAAATTGGTCGTTGATGCTAAGTCGGATAACGTCTTGGGATGCCATATCTTCGGCTTTGATGCAGCAGAGATTACTCAGGCCGTAGCCGTTGCCATGAAGATGGGCGCCACCAAACGGCAGTTCGATAACGTCGTCGCGCTGCACCCGACCGCAGCGGAAGAACTCGTGACTATGCGTGAGAAGGCATATTCGCGTTCACCATCCTGAATGTCCGCAGCGGCAATACGATCCGGACTGGCGCAGCAGCAGCCGCTCACATATAGAGAGCTGAATTTGGAGCCATTTTCGTGGCAGAGTCCTGGAGTCCATTGAGTTGGCGCGCGAAGCCGGTTTCGCAGCTGCCGGAATATCGCGATCCGGCAGCCCTTGCGGCCATTGAATCTCGGTTGAAGACACATCCGCCGCTCGTTTTCGCCGGTGAAGCCAGGAACCTGCAGCAAGCTTTGGCACAAGTGTGTGCAGGCAAGGCGTTTCTGCTCCAGGGGGGAGACTGCGCAGAGAGCTTCGCGGAATTTCATCCAGACAACATCCGCGATACATTTCGCGTGCTGCTTCAGATGGCGATCGTCCTGACCTTTGGAGCGGCCATGCCGATTGTGAAATTGGGACGGATTGCCGGTCAGTTTGCAAAGCCGCGAACAGAGGACACCGAAATACGGGACGGCGTGGCACTTCCGTCCTACCGCGGGGACAACATCAATGGCATTGACTTCACGGAGGAAAGCCGAACGCCGGACCCCGGCCGCCTGATGCAAGCGTACGCGCAGTCGGCCGCGACCCTTAATCTTCTCCGCGCCTTCGCGAGTGGGGGATATGCCGATCTGCATAATGTGCATCGATGGACACTCGGCTTTATTTCCGGTTCGCCTGCCGGAGAGCGCTATAAGGCATTGGCGGAGAGGATCAGCGAGACACTTGATTTCATGGAGGCATGCGGCCTCACGCCAGAAGCGATCCCGCAGTTGCGGGGCACCAGCTTTTACACAAGCCATGAAGCCTTGTTCCTGAATTACGAGCAGGCGCT
Organism: Alphaproteobacteria bacterium; assembly: GCA_045810735.1. GTDB lineage: Bacteria > Pseudomonadota > Alphaproteobacteria > Micropepsales > Micropepsaceae > Rhizomicrobium. The sequence continues at coordinate 29,775 of JBJMVL010000062.1, read as the reverse complement.
CACGCGAATCGACTCCACCACCGGCGATTGGTACGACACGTCGGCTCACTTCCTGTGGATCGGCGATCGGACAAGAGATCCAGACGGTGCGCATGTCGAATTCTGCCGAGGCATTCGAAACCCTATCGGCCTGAAATGCGGACCTGGCCTTAGCGCAACGGATCTTCTCAAGCTGATTGCGATTCTTGATCCCCAGAATACCGCTGGTCGGTTGACTTTAATCTGTCGCTTCGGCGCGGATATGATCGCAAGCAAGCTTCCGTTGCTCATCCGCGCTGTGCTGGCAGAAGGAGCGAAAGTTGTATGGTCCTGCGATCCCATGCACGGCAACACGGTGAAATCGCAATCGGGCATTAAGACACGATCCTTTGATCGCATTCTGAAAGAGGTGAGAAGCTTTTTTGAGATTCATCGGGCCGAGGGCACGCATGCTGGAGGCGTTCACTTCGAAATGACGGGGCAGAATGTTACCGAGTGTTTGGGCGGCGCCCAGGCAATTTCGGAGCAGGAACTCTCGCAGCGGTATCACACACATTGCGATCCGCGCCTCAATGCAAATCAAGCGCTCGAGCTTGCCTTTCTGATGGCTGAAGGGCTTCGTACGGAGCGAATGAAGGCTGCCCCCGTTCGCGCCACCGCGTAAGGGCTGCGCTGCCACAGGGGGGAGCATGGGCCTTGCGCGTTTGTTGGCCAAAGGATGGGTGGTGTTCTGCTGCTTTGCCACAGCACACGCCATCGCGCGCGCGTGGACAAGCGAGACGCCGACAGCAATGTCCGTGCTTCAGGCAACAATTATCCCCGGATGTCTGTTCTGCGCCATGGGACTGCTGTTCATCGGGGGCTACGCTGTTTCGAGCGGTCACATTGCCCTTCGGTTCCGACCGGAGTCCTTCCTGCCCGGCTTTAACGAAATTGTTGCTTTAGCTTTCCTGGTACTGATCTTCCTGGTTCAAACCGTTGCTCGCCCAATTCCCGAGCAAATCTCAGCAGCCCTCCGGGCCGCTATCGGATTTGCGGTGCCGGGTCAGCATGCGCTGGAAGTGGCCTTCGCCCGGTGCAGCGTTGATAGCACCGCGCTGTTCTGTGCGGCGGCCGCCTGGTTGCTGGCCTTCGTTTATCTCGGATCGGCTGTTACTCGCCTTCGTATCACTGCGGCGCTTTTGCAGCTTGAGGGCAAACGGCATCCCGAACCGCTGGGACCGTCCGGCAATGCATTGATCCTGGGCATTGCCGCAATTGCCGGAATTCAATTTCTGTTCGTAGGGTCGTTGTTCAGGTTGCTGCCTTGTAAGGTACTTTCCGGGATACTTGGCGATGTGCTCGTCGGGGCAGCTCCCGTGATGTTGGGTTATCTGGCGGCCGCGGCATTAGCAAATCTACTCGCTGCACATGACGGCTAACGCGGAATTTGTTTGTCCAGCCACCTTGCCACGTCATCCGGCGCGCGTTTATCGCGATCTACCATTGAATTCGCGCGCTGCATTAGTGGCAGATGAATGTGGCCGATCAGCGGCTTCAAGGCCGCCGGAAGTCTTTGGTCCCTCGCGTGGCGCGGCGCGAGCAGAAGGATTGCATCATAAGCGGGCAGCGCCGATTTGGGATCGGATAGCAGCGCCAGATTGTATTCCGCGATACGCCCGTCACTGGAAAACGCGGCAATGATATCCACGTCCCCGTCGCGTAGAGCGCGGTACATAAACGTGGGCTGGTAGGTGCGCTTCGCTTTGAAATACAGGTGATACTTATCGACGACACTGGCCCATTCGGGACGTGAAAAGAACTCATAATCTCCCCCAATTTTCATCTGGGAAGCGCGGGACTGAAGATCGGCAAGCGTTCGTACTCCAAGAGCTCTGACCTTTTCCTTCGGCATGGCGAGCACGTAAGCATTCTCAAATCCGAGAGGCCCGAGGTCACGAATTCCGTATTTGCTCCGCAGCCAGGACGAGATTTCATCCAGCATCTTCTGGCGTGGCACCGTATCGTCGCGGTGCAGTTCATTGGCCCACAACGTGCCGGAATAGTCGACGTAGAGATCGATGTCGTTGGCTGCGAGCGCGTGGAAGATAATTGTAGAACCCAGGTTGTTGCGCTGAACGCTTGGAAACCCGGCTACGTCCAGGCGGTGTGCGAGCAACGCACCCAGCGTATATTGTTCATTGAAGTTTTTCGCGCCAATGACGAGTGCCGGCGTGCCAACTGCGAAAAGTGGGGAAATTGCGCACGCGACGATCGCAAACGTGCTTACCACGGCGGCAATTATTCGGCGGCGAGATCGCCTTGCGAAGCCGGTTTCAGCCAATGCGAGAAGCCTGTCTACGGTCAGAGCTAACAGACCGGCGGCCACGCAGCCGAACAAGACGAAGCTCCAATTTTCCGTTTGCAGTCCTGTGAAGATATAGTTTCCGAGACTCGCCTGTCCCACCGGGGTGGACAGTGTTGCTGTGCCGATGACCCACACCGCGGCAATTCGAATGCCGGACATGATAACGGGCGCAGCAAGTGGCACCTCAACCAGCTTCAACGACTGCCATGGAGTCATCCCGACGGCACGGGCTGCCATCGTAACGTTGGGATCGAGGGTAAGAAGCCCCGTCACCGTGTTCCGCAGGATCGGAAGCATGGAATACACAGAAAGGGCGAGCAGTGCCGGAACGAATCCGAGCGCCGGGATGCGCCAGCCAAATGCGCGCTCAGTGACGGACGATAGCGCGAGAAGAATGGGATAAAATAGCGCGAGCAGCGCGAGTCCGGGAATTGTCTGCAAGACGCCCGCGGCCCCGAGTATCGGCCCTCGAAAGGCACGTGAGCGGGCGCATGCGATGCCGAGCGGCAGGCTCACGGTTGCGCCCAGCGCGATGGCCGACATGCTCAGCAGCACGTGCTGCCCCAAGTATTCAGGCAAAAGGGCGGCGGCGACTGTAAAACTGTCAGTGTCCATTTGCGTCGATGTTTATCGCGCGCGACAGATCCAGCGCCCGGCGATAGGGACTTTCCACCATCGAGCGGACGAAACTGTCTGCCGGGCGTTCGACGACCTGCCGCGGCGTACCCACCTGTACGACCTCGCCCGCCCTCATGATCGCGAGCTTGTCGGCAAGCAGGAGTGCCTCCGTCATGTCGTGCGTGACGAGAAGCGTCGTCAGCCGAAGTGTGTCATGGATGCGTCGGTATTCGGCGCCTAGCTGTTCTCTGGTGATCGGATCGAGGCCGCCAAAAGGCTCGTCTAAGAGCATGATAACAGGCTGGGCCGCTAAGGCGCGCGCCAGCGCCACACGTTGTTGTTGGCCTCCCGAAAGCTGGTGTGGCAGTCGAACGCCGTACACCGAGGGATTGAGACCAACGAGCGTCAGAAGATCACTCGCGCGGGCTGCGATCTCGGCGGCCGGCCAGCCAAGCAGACGCGGGGTGATCCCAACATTTTCGGCCACTGTCATGTGTGGAAACAGCCCGAGCCCCTGGAACACGAAGCCGATCCTGCGCCGCAGCTGCACAGGATCAGCCGCAGAGATGCTCTTGCCACCAACGTAAATGGAACCCGCCGTTGGTTCGTTGAGGCGGTTGATAAGCGAGAGCAAAGTACTCTTGCCCGACCCCGAGCCTCCTGCCAGGACGGCGAATTCGCCGTCCGCAATCTCCAGGCTGACATTCTTGAGCGCCCACGTGTCGGCACCAAAGTGCTTGCTGACCTGTTCGATGCGAATCATGCAAACGTCATCTTACCTCGCGTAGAGAAGCCCTGGGCGGGGTGATCAATTGGAAAGATATGGCGCCCTCGCTGCCCTATTGCCCGGATTTGCCGATCCAGCGTAAGAAGCCGTTACAGACACTTTGATTTGTCTAAGCCTGCCTTCGGCGCTGATGGAACCCTAGGTTTTTCGGTCCTTCCGCAAGCTTGTCCTGCGGCACTGGGAGCGCTGTGGACAAGAGTAGGTCATAGGGGCCCGTTTACCCTTGATGCAGTAAGGTTTTCTCGGTTCGATTCCAAGCTCCGCGCACCACCAACCGCTGGAAGGATGGCAAATACAGAATGTTCGGTAGTTTACTGGGAGTTCTCTCGAGCGACATGGCCATCGATCTCGGGACTGCGAACACGCTGGTCTATGTCCGTGGCCGCGGCATCGTACTCAATGAGCCTTCGGTAGTAGCGACCTACACGAAAGGCGGAAAGCGCCAAGTACGCGCTGTCGGAAACGACGCCAAGCTAATGCTGGGGCGAACGCCCGGTAACATCGAGGCCATCCGCCCGATGCGCGATGGTGTCATCGCCGATTTTGAAGTGGCCGAAGAAATGATCAAGCATTTCATTCGGAAAGTCCATAACCGTCGTTCCTTCGCCAATCCGATGATCATCGTTTGCGTACCTTCGGGCTCTACGGCAGTGGAAAGGCGGGCCATCCAGGAGTCAGCGCTATCAGCGGGTGCCAGACGCGTCTTCCTGATCGAAGAACCGATGGCTGCAGCTATTGGGGCGGGACTTCCAGTTGGTGAACCGACCGGATCCATGATCGTTGATATCGGCGGGGGGACCACAGAGGTGGCGGTGCTTTCGCTTGGCGGAATCGTATATTCCCGTTCCGTCAGGGTCGGCGGCGACAAGATGGACGAGGCGATTATTGCCTATATCCGGCGGCACCAGAACCTGCTCATCGGCGAGGCGAGTGCTGAGCGCATCAAGAAGGAGATCGGGTCGGCTGCGCCTCCGGCCGAAGGAAACGGTATTACTTTAGAAATCAAGGGTCGCGACCTGCTGAATGGTGTGCCGAAAGAGATTACAATCACGCAACGCCATATCGCGGAGTCTTTGGCCGAACCGACGAGCCAGATCGTCGAAGCAGTCAAAGTGGCACTGGAAGCTACGCCTCCAGAGCTCGCTGCCGATATTGTCGACAAGGGTATCGTGCTGACCGGCGGCGGCTCGCTCTTGGCCAATCTCGATCAGGTGCTCAGGGAGGAAACCGGCCTTCCAGTTTCGATTGCAGACGACCCTCTGTCGTGCGTGGCGTTAGGAACTGGACGAGTGCTGGAGAATCCCAAGTCCATGCGCCATGTTTTGTCCACAGCCTTCTGATAGAGGACAGAGCGGCGTCGTAACCGAACTGACGACCGAATGGCAAACGGCACCTGGCGGACCGGGCGGGCCAGAAGTAGGGGTCGCGTTCCCCTTTTATTGGCGGGTATCGTCTCGGTTCTGCTGCTGATCGCAGGCAAGGTCCATTTCCTACCAGTGGACCGGGCGCGAACCGCGCTGACCGATCGAGCCGGAACGGTCTTTGAAGCCGCCAATGCTCCAGTTCTAGCCGCGACCCGATGGCTAAGCGGAATTGGCCACTTCTTTTCGGTTTACTCCGAGAACCAGCGCCTTCGCGAGGAAAATACCCGGCTAGCGCAGTGGCGTGGAGCGGCACTGGCACTGCAGAACCGGGTCGATCATTATCGGCTCCTGTTAAAGGCAGTTCCTGACGTCCGATATTCTGCAGTGACGGCGCAAGTCATTGCCCGGTCCAGCCAGCCGTTTCTCGAAACGATCATTCTAAATGCAGGCAAGGCGAGCGGTATTAATCCGGGCGAGGCCGTCATTGATGCGCGCGGCATGCTGGGCCGGATTTACGTCTCTGGCGAACACACTGCATGGGTTATCCTGTTGACCGATCTCAATAGCCGTATCCCAGTCGAAATACGCCCTGGCAATATTCCGGCCATTTTGACCGGGAACAACACGGATCAACCGATCTTGGACGCCATGCCTCAGAACGCGAAACTCAGGGACGGCGCAGATATTGTTACCTCTGGCGATGGCGGACTTTTGCCCGCAGGGTTGCCTGTAGGGATGTTAAGATTCGACGGCAAGCACACCAAGGTGGCGCTGTATTCTGACCCGCTGACTGCGGTTGATGTCCGCATTCTCGATTATCGCGCACCTATTGAGCAGATGCCTAAACCCGCAGATGCGGATCTGCCGGCGCCTGCGACACTCTCGCCACCGCCACCACCGCTATTACAGCCTTCGGCACAGACTGTTGCTCACCCTTCCGCACAGGCTGTTGCTGAGCCTTCAGTCCCTGTCAGCCGAAACCGGACAAGAAATTCGGCCATCACTTTGGTCAGAAAGGGCCCGACGGCCACTCGTCAGCCTCCACCCAGCAAACCAAACATGGCTCCGCGGGCCCCGAATGCCATGCCTGAACCGGACCAAACTTCAACGCCCGGAGAGGAATCGCCGAATGACCAGGATAATCAGTGATCCGCAAACAGGCTGATGTCAGTGTCCTCATTCGTTGCAGCAATCATCCCCCTATTGTCCGGAATTCTTGGCGCATTGGCCTCTTCACTCCCAATTTCTTTGACCGGGGGTGCAATGCCCCCTCCCTTGCTCAGCTTTATGGCTGTGTACTTCTGGTGCCTCGTCCGGCCCGATTTGATGCCGCCCGCTGCCGCCTTGCTGATTGGAATTGTCCAGGACTTCGTGTCAGGGAGCCCGATCGGGTTATGGGCCACGGCATATGTGGCAATCTATGCCGTTCTGGAAGGGCAGCGTGAGTCGTTTGCCGGGCTCGCGGGCATCGGTGCCATTCTTGGATTTGCTTTGGCCATGTTGCTCGTAACCGCTGCCGCATACGGAATCGCGGCAGTGTACTTCTGGCGAGTTTTGCCGCTGATGCCGCACGTCTTACAGATCGCGGTAAGCGTTCTATGTTACATTCCGCTGTTACCGATGCTGAACGGCCTTCAGCACAAGGTCGTCGGTCCACTGCGGAGCGAGTTCTGATGCCGCTGTTCGATCCCAAGGACCAAAGCCGTTACGCCGCTTTCACGCGACGCACCTTGATGGTGTCGGGCGGAATGACCGCCGTTTTTGCCGTACTTGCCGGTCGTCTCTACCAGCTCGAAGTGCTGGAAGGCGATCAGTTCAAGACCAGGTCTGAGGAAAATCGGGTCAGTGAGAGGCTGGTTGCGCCGCCGCGCGGTCGCATTCATGACCGTTTCGGTATCGAGCTGGCAAACAATCGGCAGAATTTCAGAGTACTCCTCATACCCGAACAGGCGGCAAGCAGCGTCCGCGTGGCGGTGGATGAGATCGGCCGGCTCATCTATCTTTCCGACCGACAGCGGGAGCATGTTCTTCGCGAGGCAAATCAGAACAAGCCGTTTGTGCCGCTCATTGTCGCGGAAAATCTGTCGTGGGAGGATTTTTCGCGGCTTAACCTCCACGTTCCATATCTTGGAGGAGTGCAGCCAGACGTCGGGCAAACCCGCGCATATCCATTCGCGCAGGATCTCGCGCATGTTCTGGGATATGTGGGGGCAGTGTCATCTGAGGAACAAGCCGAGGATTCGGATCCCTTGCTAACGTTGCCCGGGTTCCGCACTGGAAAGCGCGGCATAGAAAAGGCCTATGAGTCTGAGGTTCGCGGAAAAGCGGGTGTGAGCCGTGTTGAAGTGAACGCTTATGGCCGCGTGGTGAGAGAATTAAGTCGCGAGCCCAGCGAGGCTGGTGCCGACATCTATCTGACGATCGATCAGAATTTACAAAAATTCGTTATGCAGCGGTTGGGGCAGGAGAGTGCCGCCACTGCGGTGATGGACACGAGCAATGGTGATGTGCTGGCGCTTGGCTCGACACCTTCGTTCGATCCCAATCTTTTCAATATCGGCGTGTCAACCGCGCAATGGAAAGCTTGGATGGCGGACGACCACACGCCGCTCATTAACAAAACCATTGGCGGGCTCTACCCACCAGGATCGACCATAAAGCCTGCCATGGCGCTCGCGGCCCTGGATGCAGGCCTCGAGAACCTCCACGTTCATTGTTCGGGAGCCATCACACTGGGCAACCACGAGTTCCATTGCTGGAAGCGCAGCGGTCATGGAGCAGTGGACCTTCACCGCGGCATCATCGTCTCCTGCGACGTATTCTTTTATGAAGTCGCGCGTCGGCTCGGCATCGACAGAATCGAGGCCGCCGCACACGCTCTTGGTCTTGGCAAGCAGACTGGGATCGAGTTGCCAGGAGAGAAGGCCGGCGTTGTTCCCGGACGCGCATGGAAGGAGGCGCACTACGGAGTGCCGTGGCAGCAGGGCGAAACGCTCGTTACCGGCATCGGCCAGGGATACTTGAACGTGACGCCCCTTCAGCTCTGCACGATGGTCGCGCGTATCGCGAGCGGGAATGCGGTGTCTCCCCGGTTGGTCCGGGTTGTAGGAGGAGAAGCTCAGTCCCGCGTGGACCTTCCGCGCTTGCCATATTCCGACCGTGCGCTGACGGCCGTTCGGTCGGGAATGGATGGTGTTACCAATACGCCTGGAGGAACAGCCTTCGCTTGGCGAATTCCAGTCCCCGGTTTCGAGATGGCTGGGAAAACAGGCACCGCGCAGGTTCGTGTGATCTCACGCGAAGAGCACCGGGCAGGAGTTCGGAAAAACCAATCGCTACCGTGGAAACTGCGCGACCATGCCGTGTTCATTGCATTTGCTCCCGTTTCGCTGCCGCGCTACGCCTGCGCAGTTCTGGTGGAGCACGGCGGTTTGCCCGAACATCCTCAGGTTCAAATGGCTCGCGACATTTTGCTGTACGCGCAGCAGCGAGATCCGCTCAAACTTCCCACGGCATACCCACTTCGCGCGGCGACAAAAGGGGGCGCGCCAAAAAGGGCATGACTACCCCAGCATACCTCGCGATGCGACGCTCCCTGAGCGTTCAGGACAAGCTGCTCGATTTCAATTGGCCCCTGATTTTGGCGATCTGCGTGATCGCCTGCATCGGGTTTGCGATGCTGTACTCCGTTGCCGGCGGCCACTTCTCACCGTGGGCAAGCAAGCAGATGTTGCGATTTTGCGTCGGCCTCGTGCTGCTGACCGCAGCTGCTCTTGTCGACATTAGAGTTTGGATGGCGCTTGCCTATCCGTTCTATGCGATTTGTCTGTTGTTGCTGGTTGCTGTTGAGGCGTTCGGTCACGTTGGTTTGGGCGCCCAGCGATGGATCGAGCTAGGCCCCGTACAAATTCAGCCGTCCGAGTTGATGAAGATCGCGCTGATCCTCGCGCTCGCGCGGTATCTGCACGGTCTCGGCGTGGAAGATGTCTCGAAGCCACTCCGCCTCTTTGTTCCGTTGGCGATGATTGCGTTGCCGGCAGCACTCGTTCTTATGCAACCCAATCTGGGAACGGCAACCATTCTCATAATGGACGGAGCGTCGCTGCTGTTTCTGGCCGGTTTATCGTGGTGGTGGATACTTCCCACGCTTGGTCTTGTCGCCGCGGCCGTGCCAATCGCGTGGCAATTCCTTCATGACTACCAAAAACGGCGTGTCCTCACCTTTCTGAACCCGCAAAACGATGCCCTAGGTGCGGGATGGAATATAAGCCAGGCCGAAATTGCCATCGGCTCCGGGGGCATTACAGGAAAGGGCTTTTTGCAGGGGACTCAGAGCCAGCTGAACTTCCTACCCGAGAAAGAGACGGACTTCATCTTTACATCCGTCGGGGAGGAGTTCGGGCTCTTGGGTTGCATCGCTCTGCTTCTTTTGTTTGCCACGGTGATCGGATACGGCGTGCGGATTGCGATGTCTTCGCGCAGCCAGTTCGGCCGGTTGGTCGCGCTCGGGCTGACGCTCAATTTTTTCTTTTACATCATGATCAACGGCGCCATGGTGATGGGTCTTATTCCCGTCGTCGGAATTCCGATGCCGCTGCTTTCTTACGGGGGCACCGCGCTCCTGACTGTGATGTTCGGTTTCGGGATTTTGATGTCCGTGCATGTGCATCGCTTGACGGAGATCCCCCGTCACTCCGGCATCATTCTCTGAAACACGCGCCTATGGTCCGGTGGACACCCGCACTTGCGCTCTGGTATAGGCTCCTGCCTTCATTGGCGTATTCGGGCGATTAGCTCAGGCGGTAGAGCAGCTGACTCTTAATCAGCGGGTCGCAGGTTCGAGTCCTGCATCGCCCACCAAAAACGCAAAGAAATCCAGAGATTTACGCGGGGTTCCCGAAACCGTGCCCGTCGCGCGATGCTGCGGGCACACCTCTGGGCACACAAAACGGGGTTGCTAGGCGTGCCTTACGTTTTTACGAGGCTGAACGACCCGAAGGTGGCCGCGCATCGTCTGCCCCCATTGCGGCACTGGTTACAGCCGAATGGAATATATCGTGATGCAGCGCCGTAGCGGCCAAGACGAGTTCCCCTGCGTGGCGTGTGGTGGAGAGATTTCAACTCACGATCCTCGGATCGTTCCCGAGAAAGGCGCGGCCTATAAGCGACCCCCACCCGTCAAGCAGTAGGAGCGCCCCGGGAGCGATTGGGCTCTACGGCTCACAGATGAAGGCCCAAAGCTCTATTGGGTATGCCTCATCTATTTGCTCATCATGATTGTCGGAGAGGACTATTTTGTAATCACGTCGTGGCCGTTGGTCGCATTTCCCTACGATTTAATCGCTCTTGGTATAGTCGTGCCATACAACCTTGCGTCGGTCGCGCTCCTGTTCCGGAGTAAGCTGACCGTTCCAATTTTCCTGTTTGCCTTTGCGATGTTCGCGGTAGGAGAGACGTGGGCCATTGCCAAAACTGGTCTGGGACCCGGCGTCAGAAGCCCACAATGGCTTGCCACCCGCTCCCTACTCATCCTGATTGTGCTGGCTATCGCCTACTATTGTTACCAGCTCACACGTCGGAGATTCCTGAGGTAGGCGATGATGCGTCGGGCCTTTTGGTTTTGGCTTTGCATCGCATATCTGTTGTTCACGGTCAGCTACAACGTTTGGACGCAGATAGACTCAATCGCGGGGCGTCCACCTGTCTGGAAGGTGGGGCTTGTGATCAACTTGGGATGTAAAATCCCGGCTATTGGACTGCTAATCTGTCGCCCGTCAGAGGAATTGTATCTCCTAGTGATCGCGTTTGCCGTTGGCCTCGCCGCGAGCCTTTGGGGTTACGGACCTCTAACGATACTATCCCTCCAAAACAAAATCGGGCGCGTAGAAGGCTTCATCACCTCGCTGGCAATCATCATCTATATGACGTTCTGGTTCAGACGCATGAAGCGCGACTAGGTCCCTACGGACTTCCGGAACTATATGACGCGCCAAAACTCTCGCGGCGCGCGACCGCTTTGCGACCGGGCTGAGGAAAGACGGGACGTCCGTAGGAAAGGCTGACGCGAGGTTAGGCAGGATAGTTCAATCGTCTGTCGGCGTCGTCTTGTTGCGGCGCCGTCCCACAGGGGCGTTGATGGACAGCAGTGTTGCTGCCAAAGCGATAATCTCTTCTACACCAAGCTCGCGCGGATGGGTTCGCTCACGCCGATCGGAGCGGGGAAGAAACAAGGGATCATCCGAATCTGTGAGCTCACCCCCAAAGTATTCACGCGCGACCATCGCATTGGACTCTCGCAATTCCCGCATGAAAGCCACGCGCCGATGTTCGGGAATATCAATGAGCGGCCCGTCAGAAACGCTCTCCAGCATCTGGATCAACTTTGGCGGCCGACTGACTCCACCATGAAGATTCATCAACCGCAGAAATTCCAGGCAGCGCGCATCAAGGCTGCTATTCACGCTTCCGGGGTTCTGCCATGCGAGCCCCGGATCACAACCGATAGCGGTCAGGAAGTCCGCTATAAGGTTTCCGGAAGCAAAGTTTGTCCTTTCAAATTTTCGGCACAGGATGTTTTCCTTGCCGAACGTGCGGCTCCAGCGGTTGAGCAAGTCCCAATAATCGTATCGCCCGATAATCCTGCGCTTCCTAGGCACCTCAAATGGGTCCGTACGGCCAGACTTAATGCCCGTCGAATACGTGCTAATCACAAAGTCATCCTGCCGCCGCAAATAGATGATGACGCGAATGCGAGAAAAGAGGCGCTGGAGAAATTTGCGGAGCGTATCGACTTCGGCATCGCTCATCAGCCTCGACGAGCAATGTTCATTCGACAGCACGACCTTTGTGAACGGATAGACCGCGAGTTCAGCCTCCAGGCTCCGCTCCAGTTCTGAGGCATACTGATCACGAGTCGTCAGCGTCGTAATGCCGAGCTTTTCCCAAAGTTCGCCGCGACCGTAACCTTGTGCCAGAGCGGTAATGCCAATGTGGTTAAGTTTTCCGGGCGAGCGGGGATAAAGCATCCCTTGCTCCTGCAGAAGGGAGCGATTGTGGGCCATGAAGTGCTGTATGGACGTCGTGCCTGTCTTTTCAGTGCCGATGTGCAGGAATAGTTCCATTAGCTGATCACGCCGAAATTACTGTCGTCTGACGCGGGGCTTGAGATTTAGAGGGCCGGCCACGCACGCCCCGTCCCTTCCAGAAGATCGACGCAACAATCCATCTCGTCTGCAGGTAGTCTATGAAAACCGCCGTGAACTGCTCGGTAGAGCGCAGCGTCCACCGGCCAAAAGAAGAGTTCGAGGTTCGCCATAATAGCTCCAGCCTCGGAATCGGGGAGGCGAGCAATTGCGAGCGTTCCACCCCGTAGATCATTTACTTGCATATTTCGGACATTGGGAATGTTGCAAGGCGGCATTGCGAGATCAATGGCACAAGTGTTCGGGAGATGGAATTGGACGCTGATGGAGAGAGGCGTCGCGCGCAATCTATGGTCTGTCGGCCGGCGATTTGTACGCAAAGCTAACAGAAGGTCATCTCTTATCTTGAGGCGCCTTGATGTATCGCTGCTTTCTGAGGACAATGCGCCGCTACTCCTTTCCGGTTTATGAGATGGCGCAGCTTTGGGAAAATCCTGTCGGCACCGATGGGTTCGAATTTGTCGAATATACCGCACCGGACGTCTCCCAGCTTCACGGGCTGTTCGAGCAGATGGGCTTTCGAGCGGTGGCGCACCACCGCTCGAAAGCGGTGACGCTCTACCGGCAGGGTGAGGTCAACTTCATCGTCAACGCCGAGCCCGGCAGCCACGGGGCGCGCTTCGCCCAAGCGCATGGCTCGAGCGCTTGTGCCATGGCTTTTCGGGTGAATGACGCGCCTGCCGCCTACCGGAGGCTGATCGACTTAGGCGCGAAGCCTTTCGCCAACCAGGTCGGACCGATGGAGCTGAACATCCCCGCGATAGAGGGTATCGGAGGAAGCGTAATTTATCTCGTGGACCGTTATGGTGAGCGCTCCATCTACGATGTCGATTTCCTCCCGAGGGATCCAGCCACGGGGTTTCAGCACGAAGGCGCCGGTCTCACGTACATCGATCACGTGACACATAATGTGTTCCGCGGCAACATGGACCAGTGGGCCGGATTCTATGAGCGCTTTTTCAACTTCCGGGAAATCCGCTACTTCGACATCGAAGGCAAACTTACGGGGCTTAAATCCCGGGCGATGACCAGCCCTGATGGCCAGATACGCATTCCTATCAACGAAAGCGCCGACGACAAGTCGCAGATTGAAGAGTATCTGCACGTCTATAAAGGTGAGGGCATTCAGCACATTGCGCTGGGTACGGGAGACATTTATGGCACCGTAGAGGCGCTGGTTGCGCGCGGTGTGCCGTTCCAGGATGCGCCAGACACCTATTACGAGCGCCTCGACAACCGCATCAAAGGACACGGAGAAGATGTCGACCGGCTCAAGCGCGATCACATCTTGATGGATGGCGCGCCCACCGACGGTCAAGGGCTGTTGCTGCAGATCTTCACACAGAATGCGATCGGGCCGATCTTCTTCGAAATTATCCAGCGGAAGGGCAACGAAGGCTTTGGAGAGGGGAATTTTCGCGCGCTCTTCGAGTCTATCGAACTGGACCAGATCCGCCGCGGCGTGCTGCAGGACCGCCCTTCATGAAAAACTGGATCGAGTTTCCGCGAGTCGAGGGTGAAACGTCGCGCCAAGCGCATGCCGATCTCCCGGCTGGCACCTATGAGCGCGAGATCGGCCGAGATGGGTTTTTCGGCCCGGCCAGCCACATTTACCACAGACATCCACCGACGGGCTGGACCGGTTTCGAAGGGCCGCTGCGGCCACGAGCATTCAATGCCGTGCTCGCCGCCAAAGCCGCCGATGATCCGTTCAGCCCTGTTCCGCTCCTCTCTAATGCCGGCTGTAAGATCGCGATCTGGCGCTGTGCGGAGGCGATGCGTCACCTGTTCCGCAACTCCGATGGCGACACTCTTTTGTTCGTGCATGAAGGCGAAGGCGACATCTACTGCGACTTCGGTCACCTCACCTATGGCGAGGGCGATTACATTCTGCTCCCCCGCGGTACCATGTGGCGGCTGGAGCCTGCGGATCCCACACTTTCGCTGGTGATTGAGGCGACAAACGGCAGCTTCCGCCTTCCGGAAAAAGGGATTTTAGGTCCGCACGCGATTTTCGATCCGTCCGCCCTCTACACTCCGCAGCTCGACGACAAGTTCCGCGCGCAGGCCGATGAGCACGAATGGCGCCTACGGGTGAAGCGCCGCGGCGCAGTCACCACAATCACTTATCCCTTCAATCCGCTGGATGCGGTGGGGTGGAAGGGCAATCTCTGTGTAATAAAGCTCAACTGGCGCGACATTCGGCCGGTGATGAGCCACCGCTACCATATCCCACCGTCGGTTCACACGACTTTTGTCGCAGAGCGATTTATCGTCTGCACTTTTGTGCCGCGGCCAATCGAGAGCGATCCGGGTGCGCTGAAGGTGCCGTTCTACCATTCTAACGACGATTACGACGAAGTGATTTTCTATCATGCGGGAGAGTTCTTCAGTCGCGACAACATCAAACCTGGAATGATGACGTGGCATCCGAACGGCTTCACCCATGGGCCGCATCCCAAGGCCTTTGCTGCCGGTGCAAAAGCCGCGAAAACGATGACCGACGAAGTCGCCGTGATGGTGGACGCCCGAGATCCGCTGGACATGAGCGAAGCCGCTGAAGGCACCGAAGACCGCGGCTACGCCGACAGCTGGAAATCAAAATGAAACTCGCTTCGTTGAAGCAGGGCCGCGACGGGCAGCTGGTCGTGGTCAGTCGCGATCTTTCGCGCGAGGTGGCGGTGCCGCAGATCGCGTACACGCTACAGGCAGCATTGGACAACTGGGCGGATGCTGCGCCGCGATTGATGCGGGTCTTTGATCTACTCAACGAAGGACCGGTCGCCGGGGAGAAGCCATTCGATTCACGAGAATGCGCGGCGCCCCTGCCGCGGGCATATCAATGGGCGGACGGTTCAGCTTACGTCACCCACGTAGAACTCGTGCGGAAGGCGCGCGGGGCAGAAATGCCACCATCGTTCTGGACCGATCCGCTGATGTATCAGGGCGGTTCCGACTGTTTTTTAGGTCCTTGCGAGCCGATCATGGCAGCCGATGAGGCGTCGGGCATCGATTTCGAAGCTGAAGTGGCTGTCATCGTCGACGACGTGGCGATGGGCACCGACGCACCGCATGCCGAAAAGCACATCAAGCTATTGATGCTTGTGAATGACGTGAGCCTGCGCAACCTTATCCCGCTCGAGCTGGCGAAGGGGTTCGGCTTCTTTCAATCGAAGCCTGCGAGTTCGTTTTCGCCGGTCGCCGTCACGCCGGATGAAATCGGAGAGGCCTGGAATGGCGGCAAAGTCCATCTTCCGCTGCTGGTCACGTTGAACAATCAGGCGTTCGGCTCTCCCAACGCCGGCGAGGACATGACTTTCTCCTTTCCGCAGTTGATTGCTCATGCGGCAAGAACGCGAGCGTTGTGCGCCGGCTCAATCGTTGGGTCCGGTACCGTGTCGAACAAGGATCGTGCGCGCGGCTCGGCCTGCATCGCGGAGAGACGGTCTATGGAAACCCTCGAGCAGGGTGCACCGGAAACACCGTTCCTGAAATTCACTGATCGGGTGAAAATTGAGATGTTGGACCTGGAGGGCCGTTCCATTTTCGGCGCCATCGACCAGGATGTGCGCCGCTATGAATGATGATATCACACTCTATACCTATTTCCGCTCGTCGGCCGCCTTTCGGGTCCGCATCGCCCTCAATCTGAAAGGTCTCAGTGCAACCCATCGGTTTGTACATTTGTTGCAGGATGGGGGCCAACAGTTCGCGGCCGCATACGGGGGACTCAACCCGCAGCATCTTGTACCCACGCTGACGCACAATCGGCATGCACTTCAGCAATCGCTCGCCATCATTGAATATTTGAATGAGTTGTTTCCCGAGCCACCGCTACTGCCGGATGATCCGTTTGGCCGCGCGCAGGTGCGCGCAATGGCCTACGCCGTCGCGTGCGACATCCATCCGTTGAACAATCTTCGTGTCCGCAAGTATCTGCACAAGCAGTTTGGCTGCAGCGACGGGGAAGTCCGCGATTGGCAGGCGCACTGGATAGCGCTCGGGTTCGGAGCCCTCGAAACGCTAGTCGCCAGCGCTAAGCGTACTGGCCGTTTCTGTTATGGCGATGCGCCAACGCTTGCCGATATCTGCCTTGTCCCGCAAATGGCCAACGCGCGCGCCTTGCAGATGGACCTGTCGTCCTATTCAAATCTTAGCCGTATCGAGGAAGCGGCCTACGCGCTTCCGGCCTTTGCCGATGCCGCCCCGGCGAAGCAGCCTGACGCGGAGTAGCCCGTCAAGCTCTTACGATGAGAATTGTAAGTGCCTTGGGTCCGTGGGCGCCGAGCTCGAGCGTTTGCTCGATGTCGCCGGTGCGCGACGGGCCAGTGACGAAATTTATCGTGGAAGGCAATCCGCTGGCTTTGAGGCGGCCGATCACAGTCTCGATGTGCGGAAGAATGGCATCGGCGCGGAGAACCGCAATTTCGAAGCCGGCGCAGAAATGCCACGAGGCCGGACTGTCCGCTCGTGAGGGATAGGCGAGGGTACCGGTTTCTGCAATGCCGAACGGCGCAATGGCCACGGCGGCATCGTCCGGCCCCGGCGACGCGACATCGATGGTAAGCCCAGGAGTCCGATGCCATGGCAAACTCGTGCAGCTCAGCGGCACATGCACCACCGCGGGCAAGTTCCGCGCCCGGAGGAGGTCGGCGATCATCTCTGGCGCGTCCGCTTCACTGTCTATGAAGCGCACCTCGGCACTCGCAAGCTGCGCGCGATGGGCGAACGCTTGCACCAGATTAGCCGGCGTCGGCGCATGATATTCCGGCGGCGCGGGCGCGCTCTTTACTTGCCGGTCGCGAATGGCAGATAGAATGTCATTGCGTGCGCTCATTGGCGTTTCGCCCAGAGCTGCTGAAACGTCCGGCCTTGCGGCGCCGGAAAATCGCGAACGGTGAACCAGTTTCGCATGAG
Source organism: Alphaproteobacteria bacterium (assembly GCA_045810735.1). Lineage (GTDB taxonomy): Bacteria > Pseudomonadota > Alphaproteobacteria > Micropepsales > Micropepsaceae > Rhizomicrobium. The sequence goes on along the minus strand of JBJMVL010000062.1, from coordinate 12,561 downwards.
GGGGAGCCCATGAATGCGGCCGTCGCGGGACAAGAGCTTTAACACTCGGGCGGCAATCATTGCTGCGACGGCATAGAGCGCGGGCCGTTTGGCGAAGAACGCCCAAATGCCAACGCCTGCCGTGGCGGTCTTAGGCGCTAGCCCGCTGGCGTATTCGCGCGCCCGCCAATATCGCATGATCGCCGGCAATGGAATCTTGACGGGACAGACCTCCGCACAACGGCCGCAGAAGGTGGAGGCGGTCGCGTGATGCCGCGCCGCGTGTACGCCCATCAGGCCGGGATTCAGTGCGGCGCCGATCGGTCCTGTGTAGGTCGCGCCATAGGCATGACCGCCCACCGCGGCATAAACCGGGCAATGGTTCAGGCACGCGGCACAGCGAATGCAGCGCAGCACGTCTTCGGCTTCGGTGCCAAGTAGCGGCGTGCGACCGTTGTCTACGAGCACGATATGGAAGTTCTTCCCGGCATCGCTTTCCGCGCCTGCGCACGGCCCTCTCATCACGGTGACGTAGCTTGAAATGTCCTGACCCGTGGCGGAGCGCGTCAGGAGGCGCAGCAAGACCGCGGCATGCTCCAGGCTTGCGACAATCTTCTCCAGTCCCGTGAGTACGATGTGCGTCTTCGGCAAAAGCCGGGTGAGATCGCCGTTGCCTTCATTCGTAACCAGCACGGCAGCGCCTTCGTCCGCCGTGAGGAAGTTAGCGCCCGTAACACCCGCGTCGGCGGATTCGAATCGCGCCCGAAGCACCCGCCGCGCCTCCGCAACAAGATCACTGCGCTCAGTGAGCGGGCGTTCAGGATCGAGCGTATCGTGTGCGTCGCGAAATGTGCGAACTACATCCTCCTTGTTCAGATGAAACGCCGGCGCAATGATATGGCTGGGGGGTTCGCCACGCAGCTGAACGATATATTCCCCAAGGTCCGTCTCAACCGTCTCGATGCCATTTGCGGCCAGAAAGTGATTTAACCCCACCTCCTCGCTCAGCATGGATTTGCCTTTGATGACGGTCTTGGCAGCCGCATCTCGCAGAATGGCGAGCACGATGTCGCGCGCCTCCCTGGCGTCGCGCGCCCAGTGCACATGTCCGCCACTGGCTTGGACGTTCTGCTCGAAACGGAGGAGCAGCGTGTCAAGATGAGCGAGAGCATAATCGCGAATTGCGCGGCCGCTTTCGCGAAGGTCTTCCCAATCCGGATAGCGCTCGACGGCTTGCGCGCGCCCTAAGGCAAAATGTGTGCGCAATCGCCCCAGCGCAATGCGCAAGGCGGGATCGCGCAGGGCAGCGCGGCTCGCTTCAGGGAACTTCCGTGGATCGGCAGTCAAGGTTCGCCCAATGCCGGTTCGCCGGCCATTCCAGCGAGGACTTCGGCCACGTGCCGCACGCGCATGTTGAGGCCTGTGCGTTGCATGCGGCCTTTCAGGTGCAGCAGGCAGCCAAGGTCAGCGCCCACCATGAGGTCCGCGCCGGTGTTCTGCGCGTCCACAATTTTCTGATCTACCATGCGCTCGGAAATCTCCGGATATTTCACGGAAAACAGGCCGCCAAATCCGCAGCAGACTTCGGGTTCGTTCAGTTCCGACAGTGTGAATCCTTCGACTTCCGACAGCAATTTCCGCGGCTCCTTTCGTATGCCAAGCTCGCGCAGGCTCGAACAGGAATCGTGATAGCAGGCTCGAGCGGGACATTGCACAAGCAATGGCCTGAACCCGCGCACCTGCACCAGAAACGAGACCAGTTCGAAGGTCTTCGCGGCCAGCGCGCGCGCCCGCCGCAAGTAGGCCGGTTCGTTCGCCAGTGCCTCGGCGTAATGACGCTTGATCATGCCAGCGCAGGAACCGGAGGGCGCCACGACGTAGTCGAACGATTCAAACGTCTCGATGGCTTGCCGCGCAAGATCAGTGGCATGCCCATCCGCACCCGAGTTCCACGCCGGCTGTCCACAGCATGTCTGCAGCGGCACTTCGACGTCGCACCCCGAATCTTCGAGAAGCTTTACAGCTGCGAAGCCGATCTGCGGCCGCACAAGATCGACAAGGCAGGTGACTAACAGTCCGACGTGCGGCCGCTCGCTCACGGAACGAACATCTCAGGAATGGCCGCCTCAAATTCTACGGTTGCGTTCAACGAAATGCCTCACGCGCAGCCGCAGGCGTGCGCATGCGAATTTGCACGGGCGGCGGTCTGCGAGCCCTCATGCAGCATGGCGAGCGCGCGCTGAGATAGCTCGGCAGTTGCATCAAAGTCGGATTTCACGCGCTGCAGCAGTGTTTCTTCGCACATCAGATCGAGCGCCGTCTGCGCAAGTGCCTTGGCACCGTCCAGCACTGCCGCGTCGCCTCGTTCGGAGGCAGCCCAAGTGGCGAACTCCGCATTGTGAATGACCACGCCGGCGGGGGCGACGGCAAACATGGGATGAATGCTGGGCACGCGATGGCTGACATTCCCCATGTCCGTCGAACCGGCAAATCCTGGTGGAATGTCTTTCATGGGGAAAAACTCGCGACCCAGAGCCTCGGCATTTCGCTGAAAGGCGTCCGCGATCGGCCAGTTCGTCTTAAGATCCAGATAATCGATATTGCCCCAGCGCAAATCGAGTTTGCAGCCGGTAGCGACCGCGCCAGCATCAAAACAGGCCTGCACGCGCCGCTTTAGTTCGGCAAGCTGCTGAATGTCGGCTGCACGGACGTAGAACCGGCAGGAGGCCTTTTCGGGCACAATATTTGCCGCCAATCCGCCATCGGTGATGATGCCGTGAATTCGTTCCGTTTGTCGGATGTGCTGCCGCAGCTGCGCAATCGTCTGGTACGCTGTCACCACCGCGTCGAGCGCGTTCAATCCGCGATAGGGCATTGCGGCGGCATGCGCGGCGCGGCCGTGGTAAGTCGCTTCCACTTCCGAAATTGCGATGCACGGCATGGTCGTAAGGTCGAGATTGGCCGGGTGCATCATCATTGCAGCGTCTAAATGGTCAAAGGCTCCCGCTCGGGCGATGATTTCCTTGCCGCCAAACCGCTCCTCCGCCGGCGTTCCAAGATAACGTACGCGTCCCGGAAGCTCATCGCCGAGCGCGGCAAGGGCGAGCGCTGCGCCTAATCCGGATGTGGCGATGATATTGTGGCCGCAGGCATGGCCTATTCCGGGAAGCGCATCATACTCTGAGAGGATTGCGATGGTGGCGCCCCCGTTGCCAAACTCCGATGAGTAGGCGGTCTTGAGCTCGAATGCCCCCCGCTGTACGGGAAGTCCATGCGCGGCCACGGAGGCTGTCAGCCGCTCCGCTGCCTTGAATTCTTGCAACGCCAGTTCGGGTTCTTGGTGGATTGCGTGACTGAGCCCGAGCAACTCATTGCGCATACCGTCAACCACGGACACGACACGTTTCTTCAGGGTATCCTGCGACATGAGAAGGTCCGGCGATCCGCTGCTATCATAGACCGCCCGCTGATCTTTGCGAATCCTAAGCCTGTGAGCTGTGTATGACGGAATTTGTTACCGCACCGGATGGCGTGCGCATCGCCTTCGAGATCGTGGGAGAGGGCGCTCCTGTCCTCCTTATTCACGGCTTCGGATCGGACCGGAACCAAAATTGGCGAGCGCCAGGCTGGTACTATACGCTGGCCGGGGCCGGCTATTCTGTCATCGCGCTGGATTGCCGAGGCCATGGGGAAAGCGACAAGCCTCACGGGACGGAAGATTACGCCGAGAACATGATGGCCCAAGATGCGCTTTTGGTCATGACGGCGGCAGGCCACGCCCAAGCCTTCGTCATGGGCTACTCGATGGGCGGTGCTGTCGCCATTCGTCTGACCTTTGAGGATCCGCTGTCGGTACGCGCTTTGGTGACCGGCGGAGTTGGCGAGACCTACTTCACCCGAACGGACGCATGGCGCATTGCAATCGCGGACGGTCTGTTGGCGCCGGACGATGTGGCGCTCTCGCCGGTACAGCGGATGTTCCGCGAGTTCGCCTCGCAACCGGGTAAGGATATTCAGGCACTCGCCGCGTGCATGCGGGCATCTCGCGGCTACCTGAATCCCGAGCAACTGGCGACCATTTCGTCGCCCGCGCTGATAATCTGCGGCGAGACCGATGACGTATCCGGGCTCCCGGACCCTCTGGCCGAATGCCTTGCCCACGCCGATGCCGTTGTCATTCCGCGACGCGATCACATGCTCACAGTCGGCGACAAACTGTACAAGCAGGCGGCACTGCGGTTCTTCGCCGGTTATTCATCTGGGACTTCCCATCGTTAAGATTTGGGGCAGAGGTGATCCCTTCCCAGTGCCGCGGAAATCCTGTATCGCCTGCGTTGCAAGGTGATTGAGGCAGGGCGACGATGGACGCGGAGGTCGAAACCGCTGGAAGCGGCCCTTCGAAAAGGATACGGCCGAAAACCGCCGACGAATTGATTCTGAGGGGGGATCGAGCCCGCGACGCGCGGGACTGGGCAGTTGCTCGAAGCAGCTATGAACAGGCGTTGCAGTTGAACCCGGTTCGTGCACCTATCTGGATTCAGCTTGGGCACGCGGCCAAGGAATCGGGTGATTATGCGACCGCAGAACAGGCTTACCGCAAAGCTGTCGAACTGAGTTCCAAGGATGCCGATGCTTATTTACAGCTCGGGCATTTAATGAAAATCACCAAACGCTTGGCCGACGCGAGTGTCTTCTACACGGAGGCTCTCGCCTTGGATCCGCAGCTGCTCGATGCACGCAGGGAAATCAAGGCACTTCGTGCCCAACTGTCCACGACAGCTTCTTCAAGCGCCTTTGGCGAAGTGAGCACTACACCGCCGGGCGTGATCTCCTTGGTGTTTGAAGTCAGCGATTTGATGACATACTTCCAGACATCTCGTCTTCCTACTGGAATACAACGTGTGCAGATGGAGGTCATCCGGGCACTCAGTGACAATGAGCCAGAACTGCACTACTCCATTGTTTGCTTTGTGCAGGAGCGGGGTTTTTGGGTCGAGGTGCCCCGTTCTCTCTTCAGCAGGTTTTGCATGGCTGCCACTGCGAGCGGCGATGCGTCGGCCGAAGACTGGAGTTTGCTTCTGGAGTCGCTCGCCGTTATTCGCACGACTGCTCCTCTTTTCGCGTTTCCGTACGGCAGCATTCTGCTGGATCTCGGAACGTCTTGGTGGCAGCGCAACTATTTTCTAAATTTGCGTGTCGCCAAAGCGGCAAGCCATATCAGGTATGTGCCGTTCATTCATGATCTTATCCCAATTATCACGCCAGAACATTGCGCCGCCGAACTGAGGCGCGATTTTCTGACGTGGATTGCCGGCGTCTTTCACCATGCAGATCATTTCTTTGTGAACTCCGACGCCACGCGAAAAGATCTTCAGATGGTGGCGAAGGAGTTGGGACGCAGTCACGGCGAAATTACCGTAGTGACACTCGCAGCAGATTTTCGCCGTCCTGTCGACAGCCATGCATCCCTCGGCGCAGTTGAAGATGCTCGGGACCTGCTGGCGTCGTATGGGCTAGCCAAAGGGAATTACGTACTTTGTGTGGCGACGATAGAGTCCCGCAAGAACCACGCCGCAGCATTCGCGGTGTGGCTCCGGATGATCAAGAAATACGGCGCTCGAAATGTGCCGAAACTGGTTTGCGTGGGCAAAGATGGGTGGCTCAACGATTCAGTTTACCACACGCTGAGCGCCAGTGAACTCCTGAGCAATCAAGTGATGATTCTTCAGAATATTTCTGATGCCTCCTTGGGCGCTCTGTATGCGAACTGTCTTTTTACGCTGTACCCCAGCTTCTACGAAGGGTGGGGTCTTCCGGTTACGGAGGCGCTTTGCTACGGGAAGGTGCCAGTGACAACAAAGGCCTCGTCACTCCCGGAGGCTGGCGGCGAGTTCGCAGAATATTTTGAAATTGGCTCGGAGAACGAGTTCCTCGCCAAGGTCGAACGCCTGATTTTCGAGATTGAGTATCGCATCGCGCGAGAACAGAAGATTGCCAATGAGTTTACGCCGCGAAGCTGGGCGGACATCAGTGCGCAAATAGTTGGACAACTTCAGCAGTGGGGCGAGGCGGTAGCTGGTGGATCCCTTAGGACGGACAGCGCGGCCGAGGCGCCGTTGGCTGTCCTGCATTCACTCGCCAGAGGAACGGATGCGATCCTCTGGAAAGGCTTGCGAAGCGGAGAGATTTATCGTCAAGGGCGTGCCTGGTGGTTCACGGAAGATTGGGGCTGCTGGACAACCGGCAAGCACCCTGCCTTTTTGACATTTACCCTGAATCAGGTGGCAGAGGCTGAAGTCCTTCTTTATCTAGCGCTCAGGGGAACACCAGGTTCGGAAAGCGTCTGCACTGTGCGTTCGGAAGGTGTTGCGCCGATCGACGTCGATCTCGCTCCCGATCAGGACCAGGTTGTTGTTCTCGAGCTGCCCGCGAACCCTGAGGCTATCCGGCAAGTCACCATATCACTGAGCAGTAGTACGGCGATAGATTTATCAGGTATCACCGAGGGCATGGATAATCGAATTGTCGGCGCCGGCGTCCGATGGTTCTATGCCTGCAAGAAGGACGATATCCTAGCGCGCGTGAGCATGGCGGAAGCCCTGGCAATGGGTGATTTTCGGAGGCTGATCCGTCGGCCACCTCACGGTCCGGATTACTTTGTCCATACATAACGAACTGCCTCGCAACGCAACTTAGCGTTCGTATCCCAGAAGGTCGAACTCTGGTCTACAGAATTCGTAGACGAACTCCTTTTGCTCCTCAGACAATATCTCGCGCGCCGGCCGCCTGTCCTTTCGACTGCGGGTCTTCGTTCGCTGGAGTTGCTCTGGAATTTTAAAGCCCAGTTTTTCTCCCACCCGTTTCAGGTCCTCCAGCAACGTCTCTTGCCGGAGAAATTCATCGACGACCGGAGCGCCATCGATTGTGTAGAACCCATACGTCGCGTACCTGCCGCCACGCACGAAGCGGTCGAGAAATTCGGGGAACGGAGGATCCTGCCGCGGTCTGTGATAGAAAAATGCCCCGGATACGACCTTTTCGTATGGGTGCCGCTCCACCGTAATCTTATAAGCATTTTGCCAGAAATCAGCATCGAGTCGGGCCCTAATCTCGCTAGCTCGCATATGTGCGTAGAATTCACATCTTCGTCGGGCCTTCGTATAGGCGTTTTTGTTCTCGTCGATGACGGCTTGCTTGAGCTCCTGCTCAACAACCGGGTCTGAAGCGAAATTGCGGCATACGAGCTGATGACCGGTTGCGCGAAGCAATTCATCGTGCGGACCCAGCGGTGTTATGATGTCGACAGGACCGCAGAACGCGCCCAGCGTCACCTCGACGGCCGTTCCACCGGTCTTCTTGGTTTTGATAAAAACGAAATTATGCAGGAAAGAAGCAATCATCGTCCCAAATCGTCATCGGTGAGCGTTGCATGCGCTACTCGGACAGACGCACCGTCAAACCCCAATGATTTTGGCGCAGTTCGAATGGCCGTGTCCCAGCTACATTTATATGCACCTGCAAGGTCGCGGCTGGACGCGTCGAATACCTTGCGCCTGTTTAGATGGTTCGATCTATAAACCATAACGGCCCGGCCACGCCTTTGCGGCACCTCCAAACAACGCAGCACAGGCAAACAGTTCGTCTCGAAAGTGTTCAACGAGTATCGATCTGGTAGCGTCTTTCATCTCAATATTAAGCCGTTTTTTCGCCTTTCTATTATACCCCACTTCCTGTTCGCCCCCCTTCTTACCAGGATCTGCGCTGAGGTAGAGCAGGATGTCGTGGCGCAAACGCTGCGGCTCCAATACCAAGTCGTCGAAAAAAAATGGTCGCAATTCAAGACATGGTGCATGTGTTCTCCATCGCTGCACCACAGCGGAAGGAAACGACTCTCTTTTTAGCCTCTCATCGGTGTTGAGAAAATCCGCAAACGCTGCAGGCGTTTCAGCAATACCAGCGTCGAAAGTGCCTCGCCGTACCCACATGGAAAGCCGTGACCACGCGCGCTCGACCGGATCGCGAACCATGAGAACCAGTTTGGCGCTTGGTAGCGCTCCCGCCAGCTCTGTGATGATCGTGGGGTCGAGAGCGCAGTAACCGGGTGTGATGTCCCCAGATAGCGCGCCCTCCTTGTAGCGGAAAAGCGCCGCATAACTCATGATATCCAGCGGATCTCCGATCGAAAGCGCCGCTTCCTCCAAAAATGCGATGTCGCGTGTGTCACCGGGCTGTTTATTGGACCATCCAGCAAGGTTTTTTGCGTTGCCGTCTCTAAGCACCTGCAGACGTTTTTTCGCGTTCTCCTTCAGTCCGACCACTCCGCGTTTTAGATAGCCAAACTCCTTTATCGGCGGCATCCAGAAATCGGGATGGTAACGCACCTGGTCGAAAAGCCAGCCGGTTCCGGCTCTGGCCATTCCTATGCAAAGAAAATCTGGCCCTGAAAGAGAGGTCGGATGCAGGATTCCAAACACCGATCCGCCGCGCGTACCCGCGCTTGTCTGCGCGAACTCCACCGGCGCTGCATTTCTCTTGGTTTGTAGCTGCCGCAGGCCGTCGATTTCGAGCTTGGCATCAGACAAATTGGAATTAAGCGTGAGTGCCCGGTTGTAGAATGCAAAAGCAGCAGCGAGCCTGCCCGTAACCTTCAACAGATGGCCAAACTGTAGATGCGCGTCGGCGTCAGCCGGTATTAGCGCAATCGCCTTTTGATAAGCATACTCAGCGGCGCCGTAATCACCAGATTCCTTCGCCGCATGGCCCAGTTGTACCCAGATCTGGGCCAAGTCGGGATCAATGCGGAGAGCAGCCTCGTAATGAGCACGGGCTGCTACCCAGTCGCAAGCATTCCGTGCCCGGTCGCCGCGCTCCACAAAGGACGCTGCATCTTCATTTTCTGCAATGATCGAACTTTCCCTCGTGCCTCCCATTTCTGGGTCCATGGTTTGCAGCATCCAATGCCCCCTCGCAGGCGATACAAGATTTTTCAACCGCAGAAAAGGTTGCTACCGCCGTTCAGTAGGCTCGGTTGATCCGCAAGGCGCGGCTGACTCATCAAGGATCAGGTTTGCACGGCAATTCGGAAATGGATAGACATCGAAGACTTCGTCGATCCGTATTCTTGAGACGCCCTTCCCAGCACACGTGACGAGATGACAGAAATCCAAAAGCATGCGGAGAAGGCGCTCCTCGGCGCCTCGATTCCGCGATCCGGACACCACTACTTGCAAAACATTCTTGGCCGCTATCTTGGGCCAGACCTGCATTACTGCGAATGGTATGGTCCGCCGGATTGCTGCCGCCAAATCCCATGCAGCCGACTTGGCTATCGGGTAACGTACCAAAAGAGTCACGATTGGGATTTCACGCTCCCGCAGGACGTCAACGGGCTGTACTTGGTCCAATACCGGCACCCGGTCCCGGAGGCGTTGTCCGACCGGGATCTCATGCGCGACAGTATTTCCGGGCCGAGCTACAATTACCGCTTGACCCGCGATCACTACGCATGGTGGCTGGCTTCAAAAGCTCTCTTTTATCGTAGGTTCCATCAGAAGTGGTTCGAACGCCGGCATCCCAACGCCGTGTATCTGAACTACGATGCCCTCAGCCAGGAACCGGCGAGCGTCGTCGCGCCAATCCTACTGTGGGTGGACGGGACTGTAGACGAAGAACGCCTCTGCACCGCGATTGCGGAGGCCAGTAAATCGCGGAGTTCAACCCGAGAAACCTATCGGCCGCGCGTCATCGAAGAGAGCGCGCATTTCGACAAAGATTTGCTTTCGCCATTCGAGGCGTATGTTCTGGAGCGTTGTCCAAAGTTCGAGTTCGAGCCGCTCTTGGCTGGCTCCTACCAACACCATTGCCTGTACGGTTTGATCCTGATCCAGGACACCGAGACTCCGTTGCCGCCCGGGGAGAGTGACCGATTGGAGGCAGCGGCGCGACTTGCACCCGAGCATCCGGAAATCAACCTTCGCCTGGCCAGGCGAGAGGTCGAACGCGGCGAAAACGAGCGTGCTATCGCCTTGTTGGATCAGATCATTGCTCGCAGTCCGTTTTTCGGCCAAGCCTACCGCCTTCTGGTCGACACGTGCAGAACAGCCGGTAAGCCGCTGCCTCGGCTCGCAACCGGAAGTGAGGCTTTGTTTGCGTGCAACGAAAATCCCGGGGCACTCACAGAAATCGCGCGTGCCATGGTCGATGACGAGCGTCTGGTGAATGCCGTTGCCGCTTTGTCGTTCGTCACGGTGACTCAGCCCGAGAATTTTAGAGCAAACCATCTGCTCGCGCGCACGCTCGTCAGATTAGGGCGTTGGACAGAGGCGAGGCGATTTGCAGAACGCGGCGTTGAACTCAAGTCGGATCACGAGGCCAACCGCAAGCTGCTGGCGAGCATCCAGGACCATCTAGGACGGAAGTAGGATGCCGGCAGCAGCGCATATGTACGGATGGCTGGGGGACTAGGATTCGAACCTAGACTGGCGGAGTCAGAGTCCGCTGTCCTACCGTTAGACGATCCCCCAGGATTGCACATTGCCTGGCGCCAAGAGGCTGTTTCTTAGCGGTTCCCCGGTGGTCCGGCAAGTTTAGCGTGCCGCAGACTTGCCGTGCTAATTTAGCTTGGCGCCGAGATCTTTGATGCTGTTTTGGATCAACGTGCCAGACTTTGCTTCGTCGAGGTTTGCGGCGATGAGCTTTTCTGCGGCGGCAGCTGCGGCATTGGCAGCAGCCTCCCGGATTTCGAGCATAGCGCGAGCCTCGGCCTGGGCGATCTGCTGTTCGGCAATTTTTGCGCGGCGCTCCATCTGCGCCTGGAGCTGCGCCTGAGCTTCCGCGGCGTACCGCTCGGCTTCTTCTTTCGTCTCCCGCAGGATGTGCTCAGCCTCAGATTTAGCCGCACTCGCCTTTTGCCGGTATTCGATCAGCACCTGCTCGGCTTCGCGGCGAATCTGGCTTGCCTGCTCCAGCTCTTTAGCAATCGCCTCAGCGCGGCGGTCGAGCGCAGCAGCAAGGAACGCTGGTACGCGCCACCACAGGAAGAAGGCGATCACAATGACAAGTCCAAGGCCCTCCCAAAAATCCTCTTCCTTGAGAATGTGCTTGATAAAATCCATTGTCTTTATGCCTTCAGCACTTCGCGCACGGCGGAAGCCGCTTCCGCACGGCTGACCGTCTCGCCTGTCAGGCGCCCGACGATATCGACCACGGCGTCTTCAGCAGCTTGCGTAATATGCCATCGTGCCTGCCGCTGAAGTGCCGCGATGCGCTCCTGCGCTTCGGTGGTCTTGCGATGCGCTTCGGTGTCGGCGCTCGCCTTTGCGCGCTCAAACTCTCGCGCCACCTGGGTGCGCGTGGCTTCCGAGGCGGCTCGCGCTCGCTCGCGTGCCTCCAATATCGGCGCCTGATAAGCTGCCGCGGCATGTTCCGCCTGTTTGCGGCTTTCCTCCGCTTTGGCGAGCTCGGTCTGGATGCGCCCTTTGCGCTCGGCGATCACGCCGCCAATCCTCGGCACCGCCACCTTCCACATCACGATCAGCAGCGCCACGAATGTGACCGTCAGCCAGAAGATCTGGCTGGGGTACGTGGACGTGTTGAATGGCGGAAAACCGCCGCTCTTATGCTCGGCGACAGTGCCGGTGGTGGTTGCAGGCACAGCCATTCGCGAAACCTCAGGTGAACAGCAGGATCAGCGCGATGAGCAGACCGAATAGTCCCTGCAGCTCGCAAAGCGCGTAGCCGATGTACAGGTTGGTGAACTGCGATGAGGCGGCGCCCGGGTTGCGCAGCGCGCCGGAGATGTAGTTGCCGAACACCACGCCGATCCCAATACCGGAACCGACGAAGGCGATCGTCGCAAGGCCGGCACCGATCTGTTTTGCTGCAACGACGTCCATGAACGTAAATCCTCTTAGTGGTTGTCGTGGAGATGGAGAGCTTCGGAAAGGTAGATGCAGGAGAGAATGGCGAATACGTAGGCCTGGAGGAACGCTACCAGGAATTCGAGCGCGGTGAGGCCGACGATCAACGCTTCGGGCGCCGCCGCTAAGAATGTGTAGGCCCCGCCAGCCGTTCCGAGCCCGACGACGAAGCCAGCCATCACCTTCAGCATGGTGTGTCCCGCCAGCATGTTGGCGAAGAGACGCATCGAAAGGCTGATCGGCCGCGCGCAGAAGGAGATGAACTCCAGCAGCACCATCGGGATCATGATCACCACCGGTGCCTTGATCACGAACAGCTTCAAGAAGCCCAATCCGTGTCTCGCGAATCCTGTCACGATCGCCGTAACAATGATGATTGCGGTCAGGAGAAACGTGATGGCGATCTGGCTTGTGACCGTGAAGGCGATCGGCAGGAGGCCGAAGCCGTTGCAGAACAGAATGAACATGAACATCGTGAAGATCAACGGGAAGAATCGAAATCCCGCCGGCCCCGATGTCATGTCGATCATACCACCGACAAATTCGTAGGAGAGTTCCGCCAGCGATTGCATTCGCGTCGGAACCACGCGTCCCTTTGATACCGCGAGCGTCAGGAACAGCGACAGCGACACGAACACGACCAGCATCCAGAGCGCCTGGTTGG
>JBJMVL010000061.1:0-12095 GCA_045810735.1 Alphaproteobacteria bacterium | reverse complement strand
GATCAATTTGAACCAATCGGGCGAGCAACCTTCGTGCACCATGACGGTACCGTCCGTCAGCAACAGGGCAAGATCGGGCATGCTCCCAGGATATACGTTCTTCAAAGGCGTCCAGCTTCCGGATTTCGCATTTTCCGGAGCATGATAAAGCTGCGCCTTGGTGGTGGCGGGAATTGCCCGCTGGGGAAGCGGCAACCGGGGGGATCTTGCTGAGGCGGACACTGCGGTCGCCAATCCCCCAGCGAGCACCGCGACGACCACTGCCTTCTTCAAAACGCATTTCGGAATCATGGCATCTCCTCCCGTGGCGTTCACCGGCTCGCCTTCCACATCCCGCGAGGATCTCGTGGTGCCCCTGGCCGGACTCGAACCAGCACGCCTGTGAGGGCAACAGATTTTGAGTCTGCCGCGTCTACCATTCCGCCACAGGGGCACTCGAAAGATCAAAGGAATGGGCCGGGGATATTAGCCGCGCGCCCCCGCCCGTCAACAAACCGGCCGCACCTATATCGTGTGTGCGACGAGATCCTTGTCGTCCTGCAGGCGCCGCTCGAATTTCAGGAATTCGTAGTAGCCGCAGTGAGGTGTTTCGGGATAGCCGCGGCAGGCCAGCGGCCGAGCCTCGTAGATCGTGCAGTTCCGCTTTTCGATATCGAAAAACTGGCAGATGCGGCCGAAGTGCTTGTCGGCCTTCCGCCGCATCGTCATGTCCTCATCTTCACGCGGGACGGTGTATTTCTGCTTAGCCGCCCGCTCGCTGATGCCGAAGTACCGGGCAAGGCGCGCGAGATCGCGTTTGTTGAGCGCGATGATCGGATAGGAACAGCAATAGCCGGGACACTTCGTGCAATTGTAACTCTTGCGCACGGTCACAACACTACCCACCGGCATCACCCTTTTCGGAATCAGGGAGCAGTTATAGACAAAAGCCGAGTGCGGTGCGAGGTGTCCGACAACATTAACCCGACGCTTCTCTTTTGGTCGTTCCGGAAGTAAGAGCGGGGCGCATCCAACCTTGCATGCCGATGACCCTGCGCCCGATCCGCCGAGCCTTGCTGTCCGTTTTCGACAAGACCGGCCTGACGGAGTTTGCGCGCGCATTGGCGGCCCGCGAGGTGATGCTGATCTCCACCGGTGGAACCGCCAAGTCGTTGCGCGATGCGGGATTGCCGGTAACCGACGTTTCCGAGATCACGCGGTTCCCGGAAATGCTGGACGGACGGGTGAAGACCCTGCATCCGATGATCCATGGCGGGCTTTTGGCCATGCGCGACAACGCCCAGCATGCGGACGCGATGAAAGCGCACGGCATCGAGGGCATCGATCTGCTGGTCTCGAACCTTTATCCTTTCGAAGCGACGGTGGCGCGCCAAGCCGCATTCGATGAGACGATCGAGAACATCGATATCGGCGGCCCGGCAATGATCCGCGCCGCAGCCAAGAACCATGAATACGTGGCTGTCGTAGTCGATCCGGAAGATTACGCTGCGATTCTGAGCGAACTCGAGGCGCAGAACGGGGCAACATCTCTCGCGCTGCGCCGCAGGCTTGCCCAGCGCGCTTATGCCCGCACCGCCGCGTATGATGCTGCCGTCTCGAACTGGTTTGCGGGCGAACTTGCCAAATCGGGAGAGACGGCGCCGCCGCGCTATCGCAGCCTGTCAGGCCGCCTCAGACAATCGCTGCGCTACGGCGAAAATCCGCATCAGCAAGCGGCATTCTACGTCACCGGTGAGCATCGCCATGGCGTCGCCACCGCCGAGCAGGTCCAGGGCAAGGAGCTCTCCTACAACAACATCAACGACACCGACGCGGCTTATGAGCTGGTGGCGGAGTTCGATCCGGCCGCATCCGCCGCCTGCGCTATCATCAAGCATGCTAATCCGTGCGGGGTGGCGCTGGGCTCGTCGCTGGCCGACGCCTACCGCAGGGCTCTGGCCTGTGATCCGGTGAGTGCCTTCGGCGGTATTCTTGCCTTCAATCGCACGGTGGACGGCGAAGCCGCAGTCGAAATCGCCAAGCTGTTCACCGAAGTGATCATTGCACCCGATACCGACGCCGATGCGCGGCAAATCCTCTCGGCCAAGAAGAACCTGCGGCTGCTGCTGGCCGGCGGGCTACCCGATCCCACAGCGCCCGGCCTGACGTTCCGGTCCGTGGCGGGTGGTTTCCTGGCGCAGACGCGCGATAGCGGCCACATCGGCAGAAGCGACCTGCGGGTCGTCACCAAACGCAAACCGACCGACGCGGAAATCGACGACATGCTGTTCGCCTTCACGGTTTGCAAGCACGTGAAATCGAACACCATCGTCTACGCCAAGGACCGGCAAACGGCGGGGATTGGTGCCGGACAGATGAGCCGGGTGGATTCCGCGCGCATCGCGGCGGCGAAGGCGAAAGACGCTGCCAAGGCCGCGGGGTGTCCGCAGCCCATGACGATCGGATCGGCGGCCGCATCGGATGCCTTCTTCCCGTTTCCTGACGGATTGCTTGCCGTTGCGGAGGCCGGCGCCACCGCCGTCATCCAGCCGGGCGGATCGATCCGCGATGATGAGGTGATCAAAGCCGCGGATGACGCCGGGCTCGCCATGGCGTTCACTGGCATTCGCCATTTCCGGCACTAAGACTATACAGCCTGCGCGCGCTCCTCTTTCACGAAAAACATCAGCAGCAGCCCTGCGATCAGAAAGAACTCCTCGCCCAGCAAACCAATCCGCTGGTTGTGCGAAGCAAAAGTGAGCCACGTCACCATTCCGATCGCGAGGAAGCTCGTGGACAGCCCGGAGAGCGAGTAGAGTCCGAAGAATTCCGTCATGCGCTCCACGGGCGCGATGCGCGCCAGCATCGTGCGACTGTTGGCATAGCCTGCGGTAATCAATACCGCGGTACAGTTGACCATCAGCAGATAAATCAGTTCCGGCCAGGTGTTGAAGAACGGGCCGTTCCACACCTTCGGCGCATGCAAGTCGTAAGGAATGATCCAGAAGATGCGGTCCGGCGCCATCGTCAGAGTTAGCAGGCCAAACAGCGCCGTGCCGCCAATGCTGACGAAGAGCGCGCGCTTCGAGCCGAAGGCATTGTCGAGTCGCGCGCCCAGCAGCCCGCCGAACCCGGCGAAGACGCTGACCTCGATGCCATAGACGAGCATCGGAATGGCGCCCCAGTGGAAAATGCTCGACGAGTAGATGCCGGCAAAGGTGAGGATGGCGGTCATCCCGTCGTTGAAGAACAGGCGCGCCAGCAAATAGGTCGCCACATTGCGGTAATGCCGGAGGCTGCGGATCGTGCGAATGACGCTCCTCACGCCCTGAAGCATGGCGCGAACAAGTGGCGTGTTTGTCGACGGCCGGTCCGGCGTGAATAGAAAAAACGGCGCGCTGAACACGATAAGCCATAGCGCGCAAACCGGGCCGGCAATGCGCTCCGGCTCATGTCCTGCCTGGTCGAGGCCCCAAAGCGGACGCGCTGGAATTAGGCTCCAGGCGACATGGCCCGGAAGTGCGAACGCGACCAGCAGGAATAGCAGCAGCAGGATCGCAGCCGCATTGCCCAGCGCGAGCCCCAGCCCGGACAACCGCGCCACGCCGCGCGGCGTGGCAAGGGCCGGCAGCAATGAGTTGTGAAACACCGCCGACGCATCGAAGGAGACGTTGGCAACCGCCATCAGTGCACCGATAAAAAGGATTTGGGCTCCGCTCGCATGCGGCACGGCCAGCCACATCGCGAACATTGCTGCCACCATCAGCAGCGTGAAAAACGCGATCCATGGTTTGCGTCGTCCGCCGCAATCGGCAATCGCGCCGAGGAACGGCGCCAGCATGGCAATTGCGATACCGCTGTACATCTGGATGGTGCCGGCAATGCCCTGCCCCCGGACGCCGTCGCCCACCACGTTGTTCGCGAAATACGGTGCGAACACGTAGATCGTCATCACCAGCACATACGGATTGCGCGCCCACTCGAACATCGCCCAGGAGATGCGTCCAGTGGGACTCGCGACCCGCTCCCCGATAGCAGACCTTTCCGCCGGTTCAGAAATAAGCTGGGCGAAGCCTTGCGCCTGGATGGCTGCAGCCGAGGGTGGCGTGCCCGTGGTCTCTTCGACGATCGCCGCCAGACCGACTGCTTCCGGATCTGCCGACATTTTACTACCGCTTCGCCGCCTGCCGTTTTGAGCCTAGCAGTGCATCTGGTATGAGCGAAAGCGAGGCATCCGCCTCTCACCGGAGATCGACATGCCGGCGAACAAGCCGCAGGTGGTTGTTACACGCAAGCTGCCCGATGCGATCGAAACGCGCATGCGGGAGTTGTTCGACGTGCGCCTGAATTACGACGATGCGCCGATGAGCGAGGCGACACTGGCGCAGGCCATGCGCGACACCGATGTTCTGGTGCCCACGGTGACGGACCGAATCGACGAAAAGCTCATCCGCCAGGCGGGCGAGCGATTGAAGCTGATCGCGAATTTCGGCAACGGCATCGACAATATCGATGTGCCGGCGGCGATTGCCCGCGGAATGGTCGTCACCAACACGCCCGGCGTCCTCACCGAAGACACGGCCGATATGACGATGGCCTTGATCCTCGCCGTGCCGCGCAGGTTGGTGGAAGGCGTCAAGGCGCTGGAAACAGACCAGTTCCGTGGCTGGTCACCGTCATGGATGCTGGGGCATCGGCTGTGGGGCAAAAGACTCGGGATCGTCGGCATGGGTCGCATCGGGCAGGCCGTGGCGCGGCGCGCACGCGCGTTTGGACTGCAGATTCACTATCACAACCGCAAGCCGGTCGCCGCGGACATCGCCAACGAACTCGAGGCGACCTACTGGGACAGCCTCGACCGGATGCTGGCGCGCATGGATATCGTCTCTGTCAACTGCCCGCATACGCCCGCGACATTCCATCTGATTTCCGCGCGGCGGCTGAAAATGATGAAGCCGTCCGCGTACATCGTGAACACCGCGCGCGGCGAGATCATCGACGAAGCAGCGCTGGTGCGGATGCTCGAAAGCGGAGAGTTGGCAGGCGCCGGGCTCGATGTGTTCGAAAACGAGCCGCGCATCGATCCTCGGTTGTTGCGGCTCAGGAATGTCGTTCTGCTGCCGCACATGGGATCGGCGACGCTCGAGGGGCGGCTCGACATGGGCGAGAAAGTCATCATCAACATCCGCACCTGGGTTGACGGTCACCGTCCTCCCAATCGCGTCGTTCCCGCAATGCTGTGAGCATCATCTGACGATGCCAAGCTTGCGAACCTTCGCAATCTTTTGCGGCGGTTCGTTCGCTGCCCTGCTGATCGTTGGTTGGGGCGGCAACATCCTGCAGGCATCCGGCACCATCCGCGACGCCGGCGCTTTGAAGATCCCCTTTCTGGCGCTGATGATCGGGCTGCTGCTGGTGTTCGCCTTCAGCGCCATTCCGCTGATGGTCGGAGCTGTGCTTGGCTTTCAGCAGAACATCGGGAACCAGAATCTGCCGGTGGTCCGTTCGGCACTGCGATTCCAGCACACCATTGTCTTTACTCTCTGGGGACTGATGGCGGCGGGACTGCTGATCGCCGTTCCGGCGGCGATCATGAGCGGAGCTTTCACCGAGACCTCCACATCGCATGACGATGAGGCCGCCCCGCATTCTCCGTCGGAGGGAACCTTGATTGCGGCGCCTGGCATGAGATTCGCCGAAATGGCCCGGCGCTCGACGCTGAAGATCGACATCAACATGCGCGCGCCGATCACCAGCGCCGTCGGAGCGGGCGGCGTGTTCGACTATCACATCCCCGGAACGGGCATGTTTTTCCGGAACTGCCGCTACTATTTCGTTTCGCCCTACACGCATGCGCGGGACAAAATCGAGTCCCTCAATATCGGCCTTTCGCCCCACACGATTTCACGTTCGGCATTGGAGAAAGCGAACACCTCGCTGCGCGCGCGGCTGGCGGCGGACGGTTGGCTCACCGGGCACGAGGAATACCGCACTGAGGAAGATCGGACTCTGCATGGCAGTGCAACCCGCGGACCAGAAGGAAGTCTTTGGCTGAAGAACGATCTTGTGCTGAGCATCGATACCCGGCGCATGGACGATCCGGCGCCTGGCGAAGACAGCAAGACCGCGGGAAAATGGATCCAGTTCATCGGCATATGGCAGCGCAGCGATTATCCGTATGTTAATCGATACGTCTTCGCGCCGCCGATGGCGAATTAGGCTGCCCAGCCGGATCCGTTATGCCGCGGCCCTCAGCAGCTTGAGCAATTGCGGATGGAGGTGTTCGTTGGCCGCGAGCACATCGCCCGTCTGCAGCATGCGGTCACCGCCCTTGAGATCGGTGACGGCTCCGCCCGCCTCGCGCACGATCAGAATTCCCGCAGCGATGTCCCACGCTGCGAGACCGCGCTCCCAGAACGCGTCGTAGCGGCCCGCAGCAACCCACGCCAGATCGAGCGCAGCCGAACCGAACCGGCGAATGCCAGCGCTCGCGTTCATCACCGCGCGCAACTCCCGCAGAAATCGCTCGTGATCCTCGTCCTCGCCGCGGCCGAGCCACGGCACGCTGACCGCGGACAGCGACGCCTTGACGTCCTTGCGCGCAGCCACGCGCAGGCGCCTATCGTTCAGAAACGCGCCTTGGCCTTTTTCGGCCATGAACATGTCGTCGATCACCGGATTGTACACGACTGCGGAGACAAGCTGCCCTTCACGCTCCAGGGCAATGGAGATGGCGAAATGCGGAATGCCGTGCAGAAAATTGGTGGTGCCGTCCAGCGGATCGATAATGAAGCGGTGCGACTTGTCCGGTCCGTCAATCAGACCCGACTCTTCAGTGAGGATGGGATAGCCGGCGCGCGCCCTCTGCAGCTCCTCGATGAGAATGCGCTCGGTTCGCTTGTCCGCGACGCTGACAAAATCTGCCGGCCCTTTCAGCGAGATCTGGAGATTTTCCACCTCCCCGAAGTCCCTGATCAGCTTGCGCCCCGCCTTGCGCGCAGCGCTCGACAGGACATTCAGAGCCGGTGACAGATAGGGCATCAGGTTTCGCTCATGGTTGCGTCCGCCAATGCCTGGAGATCACAAGATTGGGCCACTCCCGGTTGATCGCCCTCTCCAAGGCGGATTCTACCCCGACGAAATCCGTGGCATTCCGCTGGATATTTGAACACTCGATGATAACTGGATCGCCGGGCAGCTTCTCTTCGGCGATTATCGAGATTGCGTCGTCCTTCCGAACAAGACTTAAAAAGAAGGCCTTTCCCGATGCTCTTGGCGGGCCTTTGAACTCGTGAAATCCTTGGTGCGTGGCGAACGCCAGCAAAGTGTTTCGAAACCTGCTCACCTCGTCAGCATTGAGGGGAAGCGACAGCCAAACGTCTGGTTCGGGGGGATGGAGCATCACATTTGCGTCTGCGCTGGCCTGAGCCACGACTGCAGAAATCGTGGAGAGCAAGAGAGCCGACAGGGTTCGACATATTGACATAGTGAGAGTTACTCGGCCCGGCGGATATATGTTCCGTCTTCAGTCGAGACAATGACTTTCGCGCCGGCGTTGATGAAGGGCGGCACCTGGATTTTCATTCCGTTTTCCAAGGTCGCGCCCTTGTAAGACGGCGCGGCGGTGCCGCCTCTTAGCACCGGATCGGCTTCGGTCACTTCCAGCGTAACCTGTAACGGGAGCTTAATGCCGATCGGCTTGCCGTCGTATGTCTGGACGAGGACCTTCATCCCGTCCTGCAGAAACTGCACCTGGTTGCCAACAAACTCCGCATTCAGTTCGATCTGGTCGTAGGTGTCGATATCCATGAAAGTGAGCGTGTCGCCCGACGCATAGAGAAACTGGAAGTCCTTCTTTTCCAGATAGACTTCCTCCACGGTTTCATCGGCGCGGAAGCGCTCGTTCAACTTAGTTCCGGTGACGACGTTCTTGAGCTCGACCTGATTGTAGGCGCCGCCCTTGCCCGGCTTTACGGCTTGCGTCTTGACCGCCATCCACAAGCCGCCGTCGTGCTGAATCAACAGGCCGGGACGAATTTCATTTCCAGCAATTTTCGGCATGGGAACGCGCGCCATCGTTTCGGAAGGCGCGCGTTCTAACAAGCTCCGCCCGGCTTGTCATCCGGACGAACAAACACTCAATTCGTGCTACGCGGTGGCTGTTCTAACCGCCGGTAGCCCGAAGCCGGCATATAGAAGCACAATCGCCAGCGCGACATGCAGCCAGTGATCGGCCATGTTCATGGCGATGCCGAACATCACACCGTCGCCACCCTTCAACATAACGAAGCCGAGTACCGCAACGATCGCATACACCACGCCAAGTATTTTAAGAGCGAGACTCGGCGTCAGCGCCGTGTAGACGCCGAGCAGCAGAACGATGCCGCTGATGATGTGAACCATATTATGGAGACTGTTGGTGACAAAGATGGCATTCGGCCCGACAAGCGGATTAGGAATGTACCCAAGCACACCGACGATCAGAAAAACGACTCCGAGTACAAAGGCTGCCGTTCTGGCGTTCAGGTCCATGAACTCCCCCTTCGCAGAGTGATTCGCCAGTCTGAGCCCGATTTGCCGGACCCTACAAGGCCTTGCCTGTGGATAAGCTCTGCCCAACAAGGTTGCTGAAGGCCCGGACAGCGGCGGCTGGCCCATCTGGATAGGCCCACACGCCGGCCGAAACCGCCAGGAAGTCCGCCCCGGCTTTCACAAGCGCCTGCGCGTTTTCGACAGTGATTCCGCCGATTGCGACGCAGGGAATGGTCATCAATTCGTTCCACCAGCGGAGGATTTCCGGATCGGCGGCCGCTTTGGGCTGCTTGGTTCGCGTGGGGTAAAAA
This sequence comes from Alphaproteobacteria bacterium, assembly GCA_045810735.1. Classification (GTDB taxonomy): domain Bacteria; phylum Pseudomonadota; class Alphaproteobacteria; order Micropepsales; family Micropepsaceae; genus Rhizomicrobium. Next base: position 3,273 of record JBJMVL010000061.1, on the reverse strand, counting down.
GCACCGAAGGCGACGTAATCAGCACCGGCTTCGGCGGCTTGGATCGCGAGGTGGCGAGAGTTGTGGCAGGTGACGCCGACAATCTTGTCCGGCCCAATAGCGGCCCGCGCCGTGTCGTAACTCGCATCGTCCTGCCCGATATGGATACCGTCGGCGCCCATTTCAGCGGCGAGATCGGGGCGATCATTGATCAGAAAGGCGACGCCGCACTCCTGCGCAATCGGCATCAGCGCTTCGGCGGCGAGCCTTATGTCATCGTCGCTGACATCCTTGAGGCGCAACTGCAGACTCGCCACGTCGCCCGCATCGAGCGCACGCTTCAGCACCTCGGCAAACGCAGCCAGTTCAATCTTCGGCGGCGTGATGAGATACAGGCGGCAAGTCACGCCGCCTTCTTCTCTAAATCAGGGTTCCAGGAACCGGTGGTCGCAAGCCCATTCATCTGCGCGCGGTGCGCAAAGGCGCGCTGTGCTGCCGCCACGTTGTCTGCCTTGCCGCTCCAGGCCTTCTGCGGCGCCGCCTGCAAGGCGCGACCATAGGAGAAGGTGAGCGCCCACGGTACGGGATGCATCGCATTCATCGCGTTCAAGTGCGCCGTGGCTTCTTCTTCCGATTGTCCGCCGGAGAGGAACGCAATCCCGGGCACCGCCGGTGGCACGCAGCGCTTCAGCACCTTCACGGTGCGCCCCGCGACTTCCTCCACACCCGCGCGCTTCTCCGCCTTCATGCCGCTGATCACCATGTTCGGCTTGAGGATCATGCCCTCCGGCGCGACGTTGGCGTAATAGAGCTGCGCGAAGGTTTCCTTCAGCACCCACTCGGTTACCGCCTCGCAGGCATCGATGTCGTTGTTAAAATCCATCAACACTTCGGGCTCGACGATCGGCACGATGTTTTCTTCCTGGCAGAGCGCGGCATAGCGGGCGAGCGCCTGCGCATTCGCGTTGATGCAATTGTAGGAGGGGCGGCCTTGCGTAGGTGTGTACGTCGCGCGCCATTTGGCGAAGCGCGCGCCGAGCCCGTAATATTCCACCAGCCGACCGCGGAGGCCATCGAGACCTTCGGTGATGGTTTCATCCTTGCTGAATGGCAGCGGCTTGGTGCCCTTGTCTACCTTGATGCCGGGAATGGCGCCCGCCTGTTCAATGAGCTTCACCAGCGGCGTGCCGTCCTTCGCGGTCTGGCGAATGGTTTCGTCGTACAGGATGACACCGGAAATGTTCTTCATGCCGTCGGAGCGGAACAGCAGCTCGCGATAATCGCGGCGGTTTTCTTCCGTCGATTCCACGCCGATCTTGTCGAAGCGCTTCTTGATCGTGCCGGAGCTTTCGTCGGCCGCCAGAATGCCTTTGCCCTTCTGCACCATCGCACGGGCGACGCGGTTCAGTTCGTCGAGGTTCATCGCCATGCTCAATCTCCCTGCTCGAGTGCAGCCACGCCGGGCAGCTCCCTCCCTTCCAGCCATTCGAGGAAAGCGCCGCCGGCCGTGGATACATAGGTGAAATCGTTTGTTACGCCCGCTTGGCTCAGTGCCGCCACTGTATCCCCCCCTCCCGCCACCGAGACGAGCCGTCCTTCCTTCGTCCGCTCCGCGACGGCTTTCGCAGCAGCAATGGTTCCTTTGTCGAAGGGCGGTGTCTCGAACGCCCCGAGCGGGCCGTTCCACACAAGCGTGGCGGTCGTTAGCAAGCGGTTGGCGAATTCCTGAACCGTATCCGGGCCAACATCCAGGATCATCTCGTCGTCCTTCACGCCGAACACGTCGGTGACGCGATGTCGCGTCTTTTCTTTGAGTTCCTTCGCAACCACCACATCGCTGGGCAGGATGATGACCGTGCCGGCGTCGGTGGCCGCGCTCACGATCGTCCGGGCAGTGTCGAATTCATCGTCCTCATAAAGCGACTTGCCAACGTTGCGCCCTTCTGCGGCGAGAAACGTGTTCGCCATCGCGCCGCCGATCGCCAGCACATCCACCTTCGCGATCAGATTGTTCAAGAGATCGATTTTGGTGGAGACCTTGGCGCCGCCGACCACCGCCATCACCGGATGCACCGGATCGCCCAAGGCCTTGTGCAAATGCTCGAGCTCCGCCTGCATCGAGCGCCCGGCGGCGGATGGCAGGAGATGCGCCAGTCCTTCGGTAGACGCGTGCGCGCGGTGCGCGGTAGAGAAGGCATCGTTGACATAGATGTCCCCGAGGCTGGCGAGCTGCTTGGCAAAATCCGGATCGTTGGCTTCTTCGCCGGCATGAAAGCGGGTGTTTTCCAGCAGCAGGACCTCGCCATTGTTGAGCTTAGAGACGGCGGCTTTCGCTTTCTCGCCCACGCAGTCTTCCGCGAAGGCGACCGGCTTACGGACCGCCTTCGACAGTGCAGGCACGACTGGCTTGAGCGACATCGAAGGCACGACTTTGCCCTTCGGCCGCTCGAAGTGCGACAGCACGATCACCTTGGCGCCTTTGTCGGCCAACTCGCGGATCGTCGGCGCCTGGCGGTCGATGCGCGCGCTATCTGCTACTTTGCCGTTCTTCATCGGCACGTTCAGATCAACACGGACCAGCACGCGCCTGCCCTCCACTTCCAGGTCATCGAGTGTGCGGAATTTGGGCATTCAGAGCAACTTCCCCATCGCCACCGCCGTGTCGGCCATGCGGTTGGAGAAGCCCCATTCGTTGTCGTACCAGCTCATGACCGAGACGAGATTGCCGTCCATTACCTTGGTCTGGTCGAGCGCGAAGCTCGAGGAATGCGGGTCGTGGTTGAAGTCGTGGCTCACAAGCTTGTCGTGCACGACAGCGAGCACTCTCTTCAACGGGCCTTCCGCCGCCGCGGCAATCATGGCGTCGTTCACTTCCTGCACCGAGGTTGCGCGCTTCGCGACCACCTTCAGATCCACCACCGAAACGTTCGGCGTCGGCACGCGTATCGAGATGCCATCCAACTTGCCTTTCAGCTCCGGCATCACCAGCCCCACGGCCTTTGCCGCGCCGGTGGAGGTCGGGATCATCGACATCGCCGCAGCGCGTGCGCGGTAGAGGTCCTTGTGCAGCTGATCCAGCACCGGCTGATCGTTGGTGTAGGAGTGGATCGTCGTCATGAATCCCTTCTCGATGCCGACCGTGTCGTGCAGCACCTTGGCAACCGGCACGAGACAGTTCGTCGTGCATGACGCATTCGAGATGACGATGTCGTCCTTCGTGAGCGCATGATGATTCACGCCGTAGACAATGGTGCGGTCCACGCCATCCGCCGGGGCGGAAATGATCACGCGCTT
>JBJMVL010000060.1:0-9181 GCA_045810735.1 Alphaproteobacteria bacterium | reverse complement strand
GTTGATCATCGAATCCCCGGCAACTTCGAGCGCGTAATGATCACCGCGTCCCAGCATGCTTGCAGGAACTGGCACATCCGCAACCTTGTTTTGCAAAGCCTCGATGGGAGTGCCCGCCGCGATGCGCCCCAGGACCGGAACGCTTGTTGCGCCGTCTGCATCGGCCCGGCGGGGGCTGCCGGCACTCCGGGTGTCCGTTGGGATTCGAGTTTCGCCGCGCAGTGGGCGTGTGCCGGCGGAATGAGAAAGGCGTTGAGCCTGGTTTCGGCTCGTCGCCGGCCGAAGCGTATCGGCGAGATTCTCCGGCAGCTTGATGATCTCAAGCGCCCGGGCACGTTTTTGCAGGCGCTTGATGAAGCCACGCTCTTCAAGTGCTGTGATCAGCCGGTGGATTCCAGACTTGGATTTCAGATCCAGCGCCTCCTTCATTTCGTCGAAAGAGGGCGGAATCCCGGTTTCCCGAACCCGCTCATGGATAAACATCAGCAATTCGTATTGCTTCTTGGTCAGCATGGATTTTCAGCCCTTTTGAAACAAAGATGCAACAGTCCGCAATTGTTCTATTTTGGTTCGCAGCAGTGGTCAAGCTCTTTTGGCGCCAAAATGGCAATTATTGAAGGTGGATTGCTAGGAGTGAGGCGCCGATCTCCGCCGCTGGTGCATGGGGCTCCCGGATCAGCAGAACGTCGGCCTGCGCCAACACCAGCTGCATGGAAGAATCCTGCACCGAAAACGGCTCTACCCACACCTCACCACCGCGCCTGACTATGCGGGCGCGAACATAGTCTTCGCGAGCATCATTGGCAGGAAGAGGTGCCGCTAGCCGCACGACCAGTTTCTCCTCGACAAGCGATGTGCCCAGCAACGCCATCATGGCCGCCTTCAGGAAAAGTAGCGCGCACACATAGGAACTGACGGGATTTCCCGGCAGCCCGAGTAACGGCGTATTGCCTAATCGTCCGAACAAAAGCGGTTTGCCCGGACGCATCGCGATCTTCCAAAAGTCCAGAATAAAACCCTGCGGCTGTAGCGCCCGCTGAACGAGGTCGTGGTCGCCAACGGAGGCCCCGCCCAAAGTCACGACAAAGTCGCAGTGCACCGCTGCTGCAGCAATCGCGTGCAGCGCTTCGACGTTGTCAGGCAGAATGCCCAGACCGTGTGTTTCGCCGCCCCATCGCTCGATCAGGGCGGAAAGCGAATATATGGAGGAAGCCACAATTCCACCTGTCTTGCGCGTGCTTCCGGGAACCGAGAGTTCATCTCCCGTTGCAGCCAAGACAACCCTCGGCCGCCTGCGCACACGAATCTGCGGAACATCGTTGGCTGCGATGAGGGCCAGATCGCGAGGCGTCAGGAATTTTCCAGCGCCGGCAAGCACATCACCGCGGCGGAAATCCAGTCCGGCGGGACGAATATGGCGGCCCGTGAAAGACGGCGCACGTACAGTGACAGAAGGATATCCCTGATCGGTATTTTCCTGGATGACGATTGTATCGGCGCCCGGGGGAATCACCCCGCCGGTGAAAATCCGCACAGCCTCACCCGCTCCGACTTCGCCAGAATAAGGATGCCCTGCCGGTGCCGAACCGATCACCTTCAGCACACGCGGAACGCTTGCAACATCAACGGACCGCACGGCATAGCCATCCACCGCAGAAACCGGGAAGGGCGGCTGATTGTTCGCGGCGCAGACATCTTCTGCCAATACGCGACCGTCGGCCTGCCCGATTGGGATGCACTCTGTCGGTGTCGGCGACATTGCTGCAACGATACGGTTCGTCGCTTCCTTAACGGAAATCACGCGCGGGAGACTGCGTCGACATCGGCAGAAACATAGGTCCCGCTTTTACCGCCGGACTTGGACAGCAGCCGGACATTCGAAATGGCGGCGCTGCGATCGATTGCCTTTACCATGTCATAGACGGTGAGCGCCGCGACGGAAGCCGCAACCATCGCTTCCATTTCGACGCCAGTTTGTGCGCTGGTACCCACTGCGCTCAGGATGCGAACGGAGCATTGATCGTGGAGCGGCTCGAAGTCGATACTGGCTTTCGAGAGTGGAATGGGATGACATAGCGGAATCAACTCGGACGTTTTTTTCGCGGCCATAATTCCGGCAATGCGCGCTGCGGCCAGGATATCCCCTTTCGGAGACTCACTGTTCAAGGCGAGTTGAAATGCCTCCGGGGAGAGGGACACGATCGCCTCCGCGCCGGCCTCCCGCGCGGTTGCCGGCTTTTCCGAGACATCAACCATTCGCGCCGCGCCATGCGCATTTAGATGCGTGAGCTCACTCATGACCTGTCCCGATTAGCTCTCGCGTTGCTGCCGCAACATCGGCGCGTCGCATCAAGCTTTCGCCGATAAGAAAGGTCGTCACTCCCGCTTTCGCGCAATTGCTCAGGTCGTCGGGCGTGGAAAGCCCGCTCTCGGCGACGACCAGAATATCGCCTGGAATCTTTGGCGCTAAGCTGAGCGTGACTGCTAAGTCGGTGCGAAAGTTCTTCAGGTCGCGGTTGTTGATGCCGATCATGTCGGGCGAAAGCGAAAGCGCACGCTGCAACTCTTCCTGATCGTGAATTTCCAGCAGTGTGTCCATTCCATATTCCCGTGAAGCATTCAGCAACTCTCGGGCGAGATCATCCTCCACCATCGCGAGTATAACGAGAATGCAATCGGCGCCACAGGCACGCGCCTCTGCCACCTGATAGATGTCGAGCATGAAATCCTTGCGCAGCACCGGCAGCGAGGTAGCGTCACGCGAGAGCGGAAGGTAGTTGATGCTTCCCTGAAACGAGGGGCCGTCGGTCAGAACAGAGAGACAGGCAGCGCCACCGCGTTCGTATGCCTGGGCAAGTTCGGCAGGCGAAAAGTCGCTTCGAATTACGCCCTTCGACGGACTCGCCTTCTTGATTTCGCCAATCACGCCGTATCGGCCCAGTTCGCGCGCGCGCAACAAGCGCGTGCGGAAGCCGCGCGGGGGCGGGGCATCGGTGGCCTTTCGTGCAAGTTCGCGAAGCGGTGCGCGAGCCTTCGCCGCCGCCACCTCCTCGCGCTTATACGAGGCAATTGTTTCGAGAATTGTCACGACGCACTCTTTGAAAACGCAACGACATTGTTGAGGACTGCGAGCGCACGTCCGCTTTCGACGGCCGAAGCGGCCAATTCTACGCCACCCTGCAAGTGGTGCGCCTTCTCCGCAATGACCAGTGCTGCTGCCACGTTCAGCAATACAATATCTCGATAGGCTCCGAGGCCTTCCCCTTCCAGAAGCAGGAGCAACATATCGGAATTGTACTTCGCATCGCCGCCTTTTGTCGCAGAAAGCGGTCGAGCTCGCAGTGTGACCTCTGCTGGTGTAATGGTGCGACGGGAGATATTGCCCTCCCTAAGAACGACCGCCTGCGTCGATGCAGATAGCGAAATTTCGTCCATTCCGTCGTCGCTATGTACAATCCAGGCGGTTTCCGTTCCGAGTTCGCGCAACACCTCAGCGACAGGCCCCATCCAATCCTTCGAAAATACTCCAATCAATTGGCGGCGCACGCCGGCGGGATTCGAAAGCGGGCCAATCAGATTGAATATCGTTCGAAAGCCGAGCTCGCGCCGCACCGCCGCAATGTGCCTCATCGCGGGATGAAACTTGGGCGCAAACAGGAAGCAGAAGCCGGTTTCGGCCAGACATGCTTCCGCCTGGTCTGCATCCAGATTCGTACTGACCCCAAGCTGTTCGAGCACGTCCGCTGTGCCGGCTCGCGATGAGATGCTTCGGTTGCCATGCTTGGCTACGGGCACACCACAGCCCGCTACGACGAAGGCCGTTGCGGTCGACACATTGAGCGTGGCGAGGCCATCGCCGCCGGTGCCGCACACGTCGATGGTCCCCTCTGGAGCCCGCACCGTCGTCATCGCCGCGCGCATCGCGCGCACAGCGCCGGTAATTTCGGCCACCGAGGGCGGGCGCATCGCGAGCGCGGTCAGGAATGCCGCCATTCGTGGTTCGCTAACCTCGCCACGCATGATCGCATCGAAGGCGCCTGCGGCCTCGTCGGCGGAGAGAAGCTCGCCCACGGCAACACGCCTGAGTGCTTCGCCGAAACTAGACGTGCTCATGCCGGGCGCGCGCGAAATCGTCGGCAATCTGGAGAAAATTCTGCAGCAGGGCGTGACCATTTTCCGAGGCGATGCTTTCCGGATGGAACTGCACGCCATGGACGGGGTACGCCTTGTGCATGACGCCCATGATCACGCCATCATCCGTTCGCGCGGTCACATCAAGGCACGCCGGCAGGGCCTCCGGTTCGATCGTCAATGAATGATAGCGCGTCGCGTGGAAATCATCGTCGAGACCACGAAAAACACTGCCACCTTTGTGCCGGATGCGGCTCAGCTTGCCATGGACTGGTTCCGGCGCGCGAACGATGCGGGCGCCATAAGCTTGCCCAATCGCCTGATGGCCAAGGCAAACGCCGAGGATTGGCACCTTCCCGCCGGCCTTGCTCACAAGCTCAAGGCAAATGCCAGCCCCGTCGGGCGTGCATGGTCCTGGCGAGAGAACGATGCCGGAAGGATCTGTCGCCAGGGCTTCCGCCGCCGTGATCCGATCGTTCCGCTTGACGATCACCTCCGCGCCCAGTTCTCCCAGATAATGGACGAGGTTGAAGGTGAAACTGTCGTAATTGTCGATCAGGAGGAGCATTCGTTTTTCCAGGCGCTGGTGTCGATCATAAGGGGCGGGCGGCGGACTACAAATTGCGGACAGGCGGCGGGGCGCTTATCACACATTTATTAAGTCCGAAATCGGAGCAGGATTGATGTTGGGAATGGTGATCGATCAGCGCCGGCGCGACCTCGGCGGGTTTGAAGTCGGGCGCGTGCTGCCGCACCCGCAGCGACGCATGGTCGGTCCATTCATCTTTTTCGACCATATAGGCCCTGTCACATTTCCTCCGGGAATTCCACGCAAAGTGGATGTGCGGCCCCATCCGCACATCGGCCTTTCCACTATCACCTATCTGTTCGAAGGCGAGATCATGCATCGCGACAGCGTCGGGTCGGAGCAGCCGATCCGCCCTGCCGAAGTGAACTGGATGATCGCCGGGCGCGGCATCACGCACTCCGAACGGTTTGAAAAGGCGAGGGCGGAAGGCGGCCGGATGCACGGCATTCAGGCCTGGGTGGCACTTCCCGATGAGAGCGAAGAGGTCGAGCCCAGTTTCTCTCACCATGGCGCAAACGATCTTCCGCTGATGCGCGATGCCGGAGTCAGCATTCGCATCATTGCGGGCAGGGTGTTCGGTAAGGAAGCGCGCGTGAAGACACATTCGCCGATGTTCTACGCGCACACCGAACTTGAGTCCGGCGCACGCATCGAACTGCCGCGCGATTATCCGGAGCGCGCCGCCTATGTGGCGTCTGGAAAGGTCCGGACCGCCGGCAGCAATATACACGCGGGGCAGATGGTGCTGTTCGACCCGGCGGATCCGGCAGTGCTCACCGCGGATGGACCGGCCGTTGTCATGCTGCTCGGCGGCGATGCTGTAGGTCCCCGCCTCCTCGAATGGAATTTCGTCTCTTCATCGAAGGAGCGAGTCGAACAAGCCAAGGCAGACTGGCGGGCAGGGCGCATGAAACTGCCGGATCTGGATAACGGCGAATTCATCCCGCTGCCGCCGGACCCACCACCGCCTCCCAATCCAATGTCTTAGGAGGGCAGCTAGCCCGCTTCCGGCATTGGGAAGCGATGCGCCTGCTCGGCAGCTGCGAACAGCGCTTTCGCCTTGTTAACCGTTTCCTGGTATTCGGACTCGGGATCGCTGTCGGCAACAACGCCACCGCCCGCCTGCACATACATCGTACCGTCCTTCAGCAACGCCGTGCGCAGCACAATGCAGGTGTCCATCGAGCTCTTGGCTGCGAAATATCCGATTGCGCCGGCATAAACAGCGCCGCGCTTCACCTTTTCCAATTCATCGATGATCTGCATCGCGCGGATTTTGGGCGCGCCTGAGAGCGTGCCCGCCGGCAACCCCGCCGCCAAGGCATCGACTACATCGAGGCCAGAGCGGATTTCTCCTTCCACATTCGAGACGAGATGCATCACATGACTATAGCGCTCGATGAAAAAGCTGCCCGTCACCTTCACGGTGCCGACCTTGGCAACGCGTCCAACATCGTTGCGGCCCAAATCCAGCAGCATCAGATGCTCCGCTCGCTCCTTCGGATCCTGAGTCAGGGCGTCGGCCAACGCTTCGTCTTCTTCTGCAGTCTTGCCGCGCGGCCGCGTTCCGGCAATCGGCCGAATGGTGACCTTTCCATCGCGAAGCCGGACCAGAATTTCCGGACTCGACCCCACAATGGTGAAACCGGGGAACGCCAGGTAGTAGAGGAAAGGTGACGGATTCAGGTGGCGCAACGCGCGATACAGGCAAAACGGATGCAGGTCGAACGGGCGGCTGAACCGTTGGCTCGGCACAACCTGAAAGATGTCTCCTGCGCGAACGTACTCTTTGGCGCGCTCGACGATAGCGAGGTACTCGGCATGCGTGGTGTTTGACTGCACCACGGGCGAAGATGCCTTCGTTTCTTCGTCATGAGCCAGCCGCGCCTGCGGGCGTTCAATTCGCGCAATGATGTTCTCCAGGCGACGGCACGCGTCCGAGTATGCGGCGGCTGGGTCTCCTGTTGCGGGCCACACCGGCGTGACAATCGTGATCTCGTCGCGGACATTGTCAAAAATGACGACGATAGTAGGACGAACAAGAATTGCATCGGGCAAATCCAGCGGATCTGGCGGAGGATCGCCGAGACGCTCAATAAGCCGCACGATGTCGTATCCAAGATAACCAAAAAGTCCCGTTGCCATGGCCGGCAGCTCGGGAGGGAGTGCCATCCGTATTTCCGCGACCAGGTTGCGTAGGGAATCCAGCGGCGATTCAGTGTCAGCTACAAAGCTATCGGGCGCGTTGACGGCATTTCGATTGACCTCCGCCTTGCCGTTGCGGCACCGCCAGACAAGATCGGGCTCAATTCCGACGACGGAATACCGGCCGCGCGCCTCGCCGCCATGGACACTCTCGAACAGAAAACTGCTCGACTGTCGCGCACCGATCTTGAGGAAAACCGAAACCGGCGTTTCAAGGTCACCGGTCAGGCGGGTATACACCGCCTGCGGCTTGCCGGAATTGTACAGCGCGGCGAAGCGCTCGAGTTCCGGCTCGACCTTCATTCGTCAGGAGCTTTCGCCCGTCAGCCGATCCACCGTTTGCTGATTCACCGTCACGCCCTGCTTTTCGCGAGCCGCAGCCGCAACTCCACTACCCACATCTTGTCCGGCCTGGCTCCCAACCTGAGCTGCAAACCGGTTGAGGCCGGCACCCTGCAACACCATAGCCGGCGGATGCTGGATGGCGGTCACAAGGGCAACGATGTAGCTCTTCCCGTTGCTTGTGGGCCCGTACACCGCCGTCTTTGGGGGCGCCGAGAAAATCTTCGCGAGAAGCGGGCGTGGGAAAGGCCCGAGCCCTGGCGTATTCGGTCCAGGACGGCGGAGGGGGCTGCTGGTTTGCAGGGGCGCTCCGACAGAAGCCGCCGCCGCTGCGAGATTGCCTTGCGTGGTCGCTTGTGCCGCAAGCTGCTTTGCCTTCGTCTCCATCGCCCTTTGCTGCTGCTCCTGCTGCCAGGCTGCGGTGGCCTCGGCACGCACGAGATCGAGCGCCTTCAGCTTTGGCGGCCTGACACCGGTTACCTTCACAACATAGCTTGTGCCGGATTTGGCGGAGAACGGATCGCCTTCCTCGCCAACCTCTGCCTTGAAGATCTGGACGAGCAGCTCGGGATCCGGCGGGATTTGGGCCTTTGTTCCCTCGGGCGTGTTTCCGCCCGCGTCGATCGCCGCCACATGCCCAACATGCATTCCGGACCGCGTGGCGGATTGCGTTATGCTTTCGCCGCGACTGTTCTCGTCGATGTACTGATTGGAAATGTCCGTGATCTTCGCGCCGGCAAGCTGCGTGGTAATCTGCTTCCGCAGGTCCTCTTTCACCTGATCGAAAGTTTTGCTGGTCCCGGGCGTGATTTTGGTGACGTGAATGAGCGCAAAGCCGATCGGCGCCTTCAGCGGCTGGCTAACGCCATCCGCCGGCAGGGCAAAGACGGCGGCTCCGCGGTCCGAGAGATCTGCTTTGGAAAGCTCGCCAATCTGAATGTCCTGCGTGCTGAGGCCACGCGCTTTTGCCAGGTCGGCAAAGCTCGTGCCGGAGTCGATTTTCGCGCGCGCCGCCTTCGCCGACGCCAGGTCGGGATAGGTGATCTGCTCCAGCTGGCGCTTGTCCGGGATGACATACTGATCCCGCTGCGCCTCATATTGTTGCTTCAGTTGCGCGTCGGTCACATTGAGTTTGCTGGCAACATCTTGTGGAGAGACCCAGGCGAAGGTCACTTCGCGGTATTCCGGCGTGCTGAATCGGCTTTTGTGCGCCTGAACATACGCCTGCAGCACGGTATCGCTCGGCATTGGCGGTGAGCCCGCGGCATTGGCCGGAAGGGTAACGTAATCGACCGCACGCGATTCATTGAGGTAGTTGAAAAGCATGCGGGCGTAGCCGGCGGGCATTTGCAATCCGGTTGTCGCGGCGCCGAGGAATTGGTCGCGTTCAAGCGTCCCGCGCATGTAGTCGATGAACCCTTCTTCGGTGAAGCCGGCCTGATTGATCAGGCGTAGAAATTGGGCGTGGTCGAACGTTCCCAATGCCCCGACGAAATTGGGAATTGCGCGAATGCGTGCCGACACCGTTTCATCCGTTGCCGTGATGCCGTAGTGCCGGATGTAGCTGTCCAGAGCTGCTTCGTTAATCAGGCCGTCGAGCACCTGCTGACCAGCTGCCTTTGCCTGGGCGGGTTTCAGCGGTCCCTGTTGCGAGGCCGCGCGCGTGACGTTGCGGTAGTCGCGCTGGAACAGTTCGACCGGAATTTTCTCACCGCCAACGCTCGCAACGCTCGTTTCGGAATTGCCGCGGAAAATGTCTGCGATTCCCCAGACGCCGAAACTGAGGGCGAGCAGCCCGAGAAAAAGCGAGCTAACCCAGGACTTGGTATATTTCCGCATCTTCTGAAGCATGGCGAAACCTGTGCGTGAAGGCTGTCGATGATGAGTGGCGGGCGAGTGCTGGCCCGCGGCCTT
>JBJMVL010000059.1:0-46911 GCA_045810735.1 Alphaproteobacteria bacterium | reverse complement strand
GTCAGGTCGTCGGCCGGCACGTAGATCGCCTGCACCGAGGTGATCGACCCTTTGTTGGTCGAGGTAATCCGCTCCTGCAGCGCGCCCATGTCGGTCGCCAGCGTCGGCTGATAGCCCACCGCCGAGGGAATGCGGCCGAGCAGCGCCGACACATCCGAGCCCGCCTGCGTGAAGCCGAAGATGTTGTCGACGAAGAACAGCACGTCCTGGCCCTGATCGCGGAAATGCTCGGCGACGGTCAGCCCGGAGAGGCCGACGCGGGCGCGCGCACCCGGCGGCTCGTTCATCTGGCCATACACCAGCGCGCATTTGCTGCCTTCCACTGAACCTTTTTTCGGATCCTTGTTCACGCCGGATTCGATCATCTCGTGATAGAGGTCGTTGCCCTCGCGGGTGCGCTCCCCCACGCCGGCGAACACGGAATACCCGCCGTGCTGCTTGGCGACGTTGTTGATCAATTCCATAATGGTAACGGTCTTGCCCACGCCGGCGCCGCCGAAGAGGCCGATCTTGCCGCCGCGCGCGTAGGGCGCCAACAGGTCCACGACCTTCATGCCGGTGACCAGCACCTGCGCTTCGGTGGACTGATCGGTGAACGGGGGCGCTTCCTGATGGATGGCGCGTCGTTCGGTGGTCTGCACAGGACCTGCTTCGTCCACCGGCTCGCCGATGACGTTGATGATGCGCCCGAGCGTGGCTTCACCAACCGGCACAGAAATTGGGCCGCCGGTATCGGTCACGTCTTGTCCGCGTACCAGGCCTTCGGTCGCGTCCATCGCCACCGTGCGCACGGTGGATTCGCCCAGATGCTGCGCCACTTCAAGGATCAGCCGGTTGCCGCGGTTCTCGGTGGCGAGCGCGTTCATGATCTCCGGCAAATGGCCGTCGAACTGCACGTCCACCACCGCACCCAACACTTGCGTGATGTGGCCTTTCCTACTGCCGGGGGTCATTATGTTCATCGTCTTGCTCCTAAAGCGCCTCTGCGCCCGAGATAATTTCGATCAGTTCCTTGGTGATCAGCGCCTGACGCGTGCGGTTGTATTGCAAGGTCAGCTTGCCGATCACGTCGCCTGCGTTGCGCGTCGCCGAATCCATGGCGCTCATCTTGGCGCCGAATTCGCCGGCGACATTTTCCAGCAGCGCGCGAAAAATCTGAATGCTGACATTGCGCGGCAGGAGCGCCGTGAGAATTTCGCCTTCGTCCGGCTCGTATTCGTATTGCTGCTGAACGCCCCCAGCAACCGCTTCGATGGGTGCAGGGATCAGCTGCTGCGCGGTCGGCACTTGGCTCATAACTGATTTGAAGCGCGAGTAGATGATCGTGGCGACATCGAATTCGCCGCGGTCGAACATCTCCAACACCCGGCGCGCGATGTTGGCGGCGTCAGAAAAACCGATGTGCTTTTTCCCCATGAAATCGATGGTTTCGATGATCATGGAGCTATATTGCCGGCGCAGCTGGTCGCGCCCCTTGCGGCCGACGCAGAGGATCTTGACTGTCTTGCCTTCCTGAAGCAGCGCCTGAATGCGTTGGCGGGCGAGACGGACGATGTTGGTATTGAACGCGCCGCACAGCCCGCGGTCGGCGGTGGCGACGACCAACAGATGTGCATCATCTTTGCCGGTACCAGAAAGGAGGCGAGGGGCGCCCGCCTGACCACGCACGCCTTCCGCCACATTGGCGATCACCGCGTTCATTTTTTCGGCATACGGACGAGCGGCTTCAGCCGCTTCCTGCGCACGGCGGAGCTTGGACGCAGCCACCATCTGCTGCGCTTTGGTGATCTTGCGGATCGACGTGATCGTCGCAATCCGCCGCCGGAAGGAAATCAGGCTCGGCATTTAGGCAAAGCCCTTGGCGAAATCATCCAGCAGCGCCTTCAACTTGTCCTCGGTCTCCTTCGACAGCGCCTTCTCGGTACGGATGGTCTGGAGGATTTCCGGACTCTTGGCGCGAACCGCGCGCAGAAGGTCCGCCTGGAAGCGCTGCACATCGCCAACCGGAACCCGATCGAGATAGCCGCGCACGCCGGAGTAGATCGCCACCACCTGTTCCTCCACCGGCATCGGCGAGTATTGCGGCTGCTTCAGCATTTCCGTTAGGCGGGCGCCACGGTTGAGCAGGCGTTGCGTGGCGGCATCGAGATCGGACCCGAACTGCGCGAACGCAGCCATTTCACGATACTGCGCCAATTCCAGCTTCATGGAGCCGGCCACCTGCTTCATCGCCTTGATCTGCGCCGCAGAGCCGACCCGCGACACCGAGATACCGACATTCACCGCCGGGCGGATGCCCTGGAAGAACAGGTCGGTTTCAAGAAAGATCTGTCCGTCCGTGATCGAGATCACGTTGGTTGGGATGTAGGCGGACACGTCGTTCGCCTGCGTCTCGATGACGGGTAGGGCGGTCAGAGAGCCGCCGCCATTATCGGCATTCAGCTTCGCCGCGCGCTCAAGGAGGCGGGAGTGCAGATAGAACACGTCACCGGGATAGGCTTCGCGGCCCGGCGGACGGCGCAGCAACAGCGACATCTGGCGATAGGCGACGGCCTGCTTGGAAAGGTCATCATAGATGATCAGCGCGGCCATGCCGTTGTCGCGGAAATATTCGCCCATGGCGCAGCCGGAGAACGGTGCCAGGTACTGCAGCGGCGCGGGCTCTGATGCCGTGGCGGCAACCACGGTGGTGTACTCCATGGCGCCGGCGTCTTCGAGCGTCTTGACGATCTGCGCGACGGTAGAACGCTTCTGTCCGATAGCGACATAGATGCAGTACAGCTTCTGCTTGTCATCGGCGCCGGCGTTGGTGAATTTCTGATTGATGATCGCATCGATGGCGATGGCGGTTTTGCCAGTCTGCCGGTCGCCGATGATCAGCTCGCGCTGGCCGCGCCCAACGGGAATCAGGGAATCGATGGCCTTGAGGCCGGTCTGCATCGGCTCGCTCACGCTCTTGCGCGGAATGATGCCCGGCGCCTTTACGTCGACCCGGCGATGCTCCGCCACATCGGTCAGTGCACCCTTGCCGTCGATGGGATTGCCCAGCGCGTCCACCACGCGGCCCAACAGCCCTCGGCCGACGGGCACCTCCACAATCGCGCCGGTGCGCTTGACCGTGTCGCCTTCCTTGATGGTGGAGTCGGTGCCAAAGATTACCACGCCGACGTTGTCGTTTTCGAGATTCAGCGCCATGCCCTTGATGGCACCCGGAAACTCGACCATTTCCCCGGCCTGCACGTTGTCGAGGCCGTACACGCGCGCGATACCGTCGCCCACGCTCAGCACCTGGCCGACTTCGGAGACTTCCGCTTCAGCGCCGAAGTTCTGGATCTCGCGCTTCAGGATGGCGGAAATTTCGGCAGGTTGGATATTCATGTTTTTCGTCCTTCGTTTTCATGCCGCTCCCGAAGGAGCGCGAACTTAGTTTTCGCGGCTAGACGCCGCGCATTGCCATGCGCAGACCGTTCAACTTTGTGCGCAGGCTGGAATCGATCATGCGTGAGCCCACCTTTACGATCAGCCCCCCCAGCAGCGATGGATCGACCCGTGTTTCGAGTTTCACGTCCTTGGATAGTTTCGATCTCAGAATTGATTTGAGCTCGGCCCTTTCGTCGTCCGACAGCGGGCGGGCGCTTGTTACCTGTGCCGACATTTCGCCCTTCTGCTTCGCCACAAGACTGCTATAGGCGCGGATGATGTCGGCCAGCGCGAACAATCGCCGCTTGGAGGCGAGCAGCAGGATGAAACGGCGGGTGAGGGGCACTGCCTCCATCCGGTGCAGCACGCCATTCATGCCAGCCGCCTGCTCTTCGCGCGAAAACACCGGTGCGCGGATGAGACGCGTGAGTTCCGCACTATCGCCCATCAGCTGCTTGAGGGTGGCGAAATCGGCGGCCACGTTTTCGACCGAGCGCTCTTCCTGCGCCAGCTCGAAAATCGCGAGCGCGTAGCGTCCCGCCAACCCTGACTCGTTCGCGTGTTCCGCCGCCACCCAAGCCTCTTTTGCCCGGCACACGAGGCGGCCTTTCCGTAAGGCGCTGGCACTCGGCCGGGCGGCTGCTAAACTGTTGATTGATCGAAGAAATTCACTCGCGTAGACGGCTCAAAACGCCTACGCGCCGGTCGTCTACCACGAGCGAGTTTGCAGCGCAACAATCTGTCTAAGACAAGGGTGCTGCTCCTTTTCAATTATGCCGCGGTGCCGCCAATGGTGAGGCCGTCGATGCGCAAGGTCGGCTGACCGACCCCAACAGGCACCGATTGCCCATTCTTGCCACATGTGCCGATACCGGTGTCGAGCTTCATGTCGTTGCCGATCATTTTCACGTGCTTTAGCGCAACCGGCCCGTCGCCGATCAGTGTTGCGCCTTTAATCGCAGGTCCGAGTTTCCCGTTCTTGATCAGGTAGGCCTCCGTACAGGAGAACACGAACTTTCCATTGGTGATGTCCACCTGGCCCCCGCCGAAGTTCACCGCGTACACCCCGCGGTCCACGCTCGCGATAATCTCCCGCGGTTCAGCGTTGCCGCCGAGCATGTAGGTGTTTGTCATGCGCGGCATGATCGAGCAGGAGAACGATTCGCGGCGGCCATTGCCAGTAGGCTTCATGCCCATCAGCCGTGCGTTCTGACGGTCTTGGATGTAGCCTTTCAGAATGCCGTCTTCGATCAGCACGGTTCGGGATGTTGGGGTCCCTTCGTCATCGATGGTGAGCGAACCGCGGCGGTTAAGGATGGTGCCGTCGTCCACGACGGTTACACCTGGAGCGGCAACGCGCTCGCCTAGAAGTCCGGCAAACGCACTCGTCTTCTTCCGATTGAAATCGCCTTCCAGCCCGTGACCGATTGCCTCGTGCAGTAGAATGCCTGGCCAGCCGGGACCGAGCACCACCGCCATCTCCCCGGCGGGCGCGGGTACGGAACTGAGGTTCACCAGCGCCTGCCGCAGCGCTTCGTCCACCGCCGCGCGCCAGTACTGAGGATCAAGATAAGTTTCGTAACCTTCGCGGCCGCCGCCACCGAAACTGCCGGCCTCCTGCCGCCCATTCTGTTCGACAACGACAGACACGTTCAGCCGCACCAGTGGGCGAATGTCGCGATATATCTCGCCGCCCGCACGCATAATCTCCACGTTTTGCCATTCGCCGGATAACGAGCATGACACCTGCTTCACGCGCGAGTCTTTGTTCCGGGCATATTCATTCATTTCGCCGAGTAGCTTCACCTTGGCTTCAAAATTGGCCGAATGCAGCGGATCGATATCGGCGTAGAGCTTCCGGTTAGTCCGGGCAGGGGAGAGCGCGACCGTGCCGGAGTATCCGTTCGTGACGGCTCGCATGGTATCAGCCGCGCGGCGGATCGCTTCCTCGGAGAGTTCCGAAGCGTGCGCATAACCGGTGGCCTCGCCGGCGACCGCACGCAGGCCGAATCCCTGTGTCGTGTCGAACGTAGCCGCCTTCAGCCGCCCGTCATCGAAAGAGAAGGACTCGCTTTGCCGGTATTCGAGAAAGAGCTCGCCGTCGTCGGCATCCCTCAGCGACTCGTCTAGGAGCAGCTGTATGCGGCCGCGCTCCAGGCCCGTGTCGCCGAAAAACAGATCGCCCGCCATCCGTATGCTCCTGCAAATTGGGTTGGGCGATAATGCCCTGCTGCTTTCATATGGTCACGATACCAAGAATTTCCTTATTCCGCGCGGCATAGGGTCGCAATGACTTCATGGGTTTAAGCGCCGTAAATCGCCGCAGATTCTTGAGGGCAGCGGGCGCGGTCCAGCGCTCGCCGATTATTTACGAGGACGCCCGATGCCGAAAATTCGACGGAAGCTTTTTGCGGTGGCCGCTGCGCTCGCTGGAGTATGTGCGGGCTCGCAGGCATTTGCGCAGGCCGGCGGTCCAAGCAAAAACTGGCAGATCGATTTTCAGCCGGCCGCCAGCCCAGTGATGGAAAATATCGAAGACTTTCACCGGCTGCTGGTCTGGATCATCACAGCGACGTCGCTGTTCGTGCTCGCGCTGCTCTTGTGGATCATGGTGCGCTACAATCGGCGTTCCAATCCTGCGCCCTCCAAAACCGAGCACAACACGCTGCTTGAGGTGATTTGGACCGTGGTTCCGGTGATCATCCTCGTCATCATCGCCATCCCATCCTTCAAGCTCCTCTATTACGAAGCCGAAATCCCGAAGCCGGACGTGACTGTGAAGGCGATCGGCCATCAGTGGAGCTGGTCCTATCAGTATCCGGGCCAAGGAGATTTCGAGGTCGCCTCGAACAGCCTTACGACGATGAAATCCGCAGCAGGAGAGGCGCCTGACGCGGCAGCAAAGGCCGGTGAACCGCGCCTCCTCGGCGTGGACAATCCCATCTACGTGCCGGTGAACAAGGTGGTGCGCGTCCAGACCCTGAGCTCCGACGTTATCCATTCCTGGACCGTGCCCGCTTTCGGCGTGAAAATGGATGCCGTGCCCGGCCGCATCAACGAAACGTGGTTCAAGGCAACGGAATTGGGAACATTCTACGGGCAGTGTTCGGAACTATGTGGTGTCGCGCACGCGTTCATGCCCATCGAAGTGAAGGTCGTTTCGCAGGCGGATTACGACCGCTGGCTTGCCGGGCACAAGAAAACTGCCAGCAGCGGCAGCGTGCATCTGGCGGCGAAATAATCAGGGACAAACATGATGGCAGACATCGCCCACGTTCACGACGATCATCCACACGGGTGGCGCCGCTTCGTCTATTCGACGAATCACAAAGACATCGGCACGATGTACCTGATCTTCGCGATCTGCGCCGGACTGGTGGGCGCCACGCTGTCCATCATGATGCGTCTTGAGCTCATGCATCCCGGCCTCCAGTTCTTCAAGGATCCGCACACTTTCAACGTGCTGGTAACCGGTCACGGGCTGATCATGGTGTTTTTCATGATCATGCCGGCGATGATCGGTGGGTTCGGCAACTGGCTGGTGCCGCTGATGATCGGCGCGCCAGACATGGCCTTCCCGCGCATGAACAACATTTCCTTTTGGCTGCTGCCGTTTTCTTTTGCTCTTCTGATCGGGTCGATGTTTGTTGAGGGCGATTCCGGCGGTACCGGCGTGGGCGGCGGCTGGACGCTTTACGCGCCGCTTTCCACCTACGGCTCGCCCGGCCCTGCGATGGATATGGCGATCTTCTCGCTGCATATCGCGGGCGCGTCTTCCATTCTCGGTGCAATCAATTTCATTACCACAATCTTCAACATGCGCGCGCCAGGCATGACCTTGCACAAGATGCCGCTGTTCGTGTGGTCAATTCTCGTGACGGCGTTCCTGCTGTTGCTTTCGCTGCCAGTGCTCGCTGGCGCGATCACGATGCTACTCGCTGACCGCCACTTCGGCACCTCCTTCTTCAATGCTGCAGGCGGCGGTGATCCAATCCTCTATCAACATCTATTCTGGTTCTTTGGCCACCCCGAAGTGTACATCCTGATCCTCCCAGGCTTCGGGATGATCAGCCATGTGATCTCGACGTTCTCCAAGAAGCCGGTGTTCGGCTATCTAGGCATGGCGTACGCGATGGTGGCCATCGGCTTCATCGGCTTCATGGTGTGGGCACATCACATGTACACCGTCGGCCTGACGGTAGACACGAAAGCCTATTTCGTCTTTGCCACTATGGTGATTGCGGTGCCCACCGGCGTGAAGATCTTTTCGTGGATTGCGACCATGTGGGGCGGCAGCCTGGAATTCAAAACACCCATGCTGTGGGCGATTGGTTTCGTGTTCCTGTTCACCGTCGGTGGCGTGACGGGCGTCGTCCTCGCGAATGCCGGTGTCGACGTCGTCCTGCAGGACACCTATTACGTGGTGGCCCACTTCCATTATGTGCTGTCGCTGGGCGCAGTCTTTGCCATCTTTGCAGGCTGGTATTTCTGGTTCCCGAAGATCACCGGCTATACCTATAACGAGACGCTCGCGAAGTTGCATTTCTGGATGATGTTCGTGGGCGTGAACCTCACGTTCTTTCCCATGCACTTCCTCGGGCTTGCGGGCATGCCGCGCCGTTATGCCGATTATCCCGACGCGTATGCCGGCTGGAACTACGTTGACTCCATTGGCTCGTACATTTCCATTGCCGGGCTGATGGTTTTCCTCCTCTGCATGGCGGAAGCACTACTTCGGAAGCGGCGGGCAGGGGATAATCCGTGGGGCGCAGGTGCGACCACTCTAGAGTGGACGTTGTCATCGCCGCCGCCGTTCCACACCTACAATGAGCTGCCGCGGATTGCGCCGGGCGGAGTGCATTAGCGCATGACCACCGCTGTTCTCGGGGCGCCGGTACGCGCTGCCACGGTCGGTGACTTCTTCGCGTTGCTCAAGCCGCGCGTGATGTCTCTCGTCGTGTTTACTGGGCTCACCGGAATGGTGGTGGCGCCGGGTAATCTCCATCCTCTGGTGGGATTCACGGCTTTGCTTTGTATTGCGCTCGGTGCTGGCGCGTCCGGCGCGCTTAATATGGCTTACGAGTCAGACATTGACGGACTGATGGCGCGCACCGCGTCGCGGCCTATCCCGCTAGGGCGGATCACTCGCGAAGAGGCGCTCACCTTCGGCTGGTGGATCGCCGTCGCGTCCGTCGCGATGATGGCGCTGTTTGTGGGCGAGCTCGCCGCGGTGCTGCTGACCTTCACCATCCTTTTTTATGTCGGCGTCTATACGCTCTGGCTGAAGCGCCGGACGCCGCAGAATATCGTGATTGGCGGACTGGCGGGCGCGCTGCCGCCCGCGATCGGCTGGGCAGCCGTTACAGGATCATTGAGCCTCGTGCCGCTAGTCCTGGTGGCGATCACATTCTTCTGGACCCCGCCGCATTTCTGGGCACTCGCGCTTTTCCGCTCCGGCGACTATGCGCGTGCCGGCGTTCCGATGCTGCCGGTAGCAAAAGGCAAGGCGCACACCCGGTATCAGATCGTCGCCTACACGTTGTTGCTGTCGCCCCTCGGTCTCGCCCCCGCGTTCATCGGTCTAGGCGGCGGACTCTATGCTGCGGCGGCGGTTGCCTTCGGGTGCTGGATGTTAGTCGCTGCAATCGCGGTGCTGCGGGAGGGCGATGAAGTGCGCGAGCCGGCGGCAAGAAAGTTGTTCGGCGTGTCCATCGTTTATCTCTTTGCGCTGTTCGCCGCCCTTATCCTCGAGCGGTTGATGGGAATTGCGCCGCTGCATCTTGCTGGCAGCTGGATGTGAGGCATGGATGGCGACGACGACGCCAGTGCGCGGGCAAGGCGGCTGCGGAATCTCGCGATCGCGCTGGTGCTTGGCGGAGTCGTGGTGTTGTTTTTCGTGATGACGATCGTGCGGCTGGGTATCCGGTTCGGCTGATCGAGGGGAAAAGAGGCTGATATGGCGCACGCAGAGGTGAAGCACCCTTATCATCTGGTGAACCCGAGCGGTTGGCCGATCGTCGGGTCGATTGGCGCTTTCACGATGCTGATGGGCGCCGTGTTCTGGATGAACAAGGACTACAGCGGGTTTCGTGGGCTAAACGGCCAACCATGGATCTTCGCTGTGGGCTTCGTGCTGGTGCTCTACACGATGGCGGGCTGGTGGCGCGACGTCGTGCATGAATCCGTCGTGGAGCACGACCACACACCTGTCGTGAAGCTCGGCCTGCGGTTCGGCATGGTGCTGTTCATCGCGTCGGAAGTCATGTTCTTCCTGGCGTGGTTCTGGGCGTATTTCAATTTCAAGCTGTTTCCCAACGATGTTTCCATCGGTCAATGGCCGCCTTCCGGGATTGTGACCTTGGATCCGTGGCATTTTCCACTGCTGAATACACTGATCTTGCTGACCTCAGGCACGACGGTAACGTGGGCGCACCATGCGATCCTGCACGGCGACCGGAAGGGTGCAGTCCAGGGGTTGCTAATCACTATTCTGCTTGGGGCTTCGTTCACCTGTGTGCAAGCGTATGAGTACACACACGCACCATTCACCTTTGGCTTCAATCACCTAGCACTTGTGCCTTTCACCGATCCTGCGCATCTGCCCCTTGCCGCAGGCGCCGGCAATTTCGACGCGATCTACGGCTCGACATTCTTCATGGCCACAGGCTTCCATGGGTTGCATGTCATCATCGGGACGCTCTTTCTCACTGTGTGCCTGTTCCGCGCGATTGCGGGGCAGTTCACGCCGGAGCGGCACTTCGGGTTCGAGGCCGCCGCCTGGTATTGGCACTTCGTCGACGTGGTGTGGCTGTTCCTGTTTTCCTGCATTTATGTTTGGGGAGCAGGTGCCATCACGCAGGCTTGATGGACCCGGTCGAATCTCCCCAAGGAGCGGTGGGGGCAGCATTGCAGGGCCGCTGTCCGCGTTGCGGACGAGGATCGCTATATCGCGGCTATCTGAACATTGCGCCGTGTTGCGCAGAATGCGGCCTGGACTACTCAACTTTCGATCCGGGTGACGGGCCTCCAATCTTCGTCATTCTGATCGTGGGGTTCCTGGTCGCCGGCGGCGCACTCGTCGTGGAAGTCGCTTTCAGGCCACCATATTGGGTTCACGCTGCCATCTGGCTGCCCGCGATCTTCATCCTTGCCTTTGGATTTTTGCGCCTGGTCAAGTCGACTTTGGTGGTTTTGCAGTACAAGCACCGCGCTGGCGAAGCCCGGCTGATCGAGTAAATGCTCTACTTTCGTCCGCTGTGGAAATTCACCGCGTTTATGCTGCCGCTATTTGGTGGCTGCATCGCGCTTGGAATGTGGCAACTGGAGCGGCTGCAGTGGAAGGTTGCACTCATCGCTCAGGTGAACCGCAATCTGCACGCGCCGGTCGTTCCAGTGGAGCAGGCGTTGGCGACCGGAGCGCAGGCGGCGCAGTACCGCCGCGTCAGGCTTGCTGGGCGTTTTGAGAATTCCAAGGAATCCTACGTATTCACCGCCGCGAACGGCGCACCTGCGTACCACGTGATCACCCCGATGACACTGGGCGACGACCGCACGTTGCTCGTGGATCGTGGCCTTGTACCAGAGCGTTTGCGCGATCCACGGACGCGCGCTACTGCCCAAGTAAGCCAAAACGCGCATGTCACCGGCGTGTGGCGGATTCCAGATCCGCCGGGGCTGTTCACGCCGGCGCCCAACGTTTCAAAGCGGATCTGGTATGCCCGTGATGTCCACGGAATTGCAAAGGCGAATGGATTGCGCCTTGCCGCGCCGGTGATCATTGAGGCGGATGGAACGCCGAATCCTGGCGGGTGGCCCAAGGGCGGCCAAACGGTCGTGGCTTTTCATAACGATCACTTGCAATACGCGATCACATGGTTCGCATTGGCGGGCGTGATTCTTGGCGGCTGGCTCGCATTTCACAAATCGCGGGGCGCGCTTCGCCTTTGGTAAAGGTATGCCTGGCCAGCGAGGACTTTTCACAATAATGGAAAAAAGGTTGACAGCCTCGGGCTACTTATGCAGATTATCAACATCTCCGGAAATGCGCCTACTGTGTAGCCTAGCCCCGATCCAATTCGGCGCACGGTGCGTCTTTTTGCTTGCCCGAAGTGCTTGCCGCATAATGCAGCCCGCGGGAAGCGCACCTATATCTCACGTCCAATAGGGACCAAACCACAAGATGAATGTTGAAATCGCCAAGCTTTCCAATGGGCTGACCGTGGTAACGGATCCAATGCCGCAACTGGAGAGCGCAGCGCTAGGCGTTTGGGTGAACGTGGGCGGGCGCAACGAGACGAAGCCTGTGATGGGCGTGTCGCACATGCTCGAGCACATGGCTTTCAAAGGAACGCAACGGCGTACCGCGCGGCAGATTGCCGAAGAAATCGAGGCGGTCGGCGGATACATGAACGCCTACACGAGCCGTGAGCAGACCGCTTTTCACATGCGGATGCTGAAGGCCGACGTTCCGTTGGCGATCGACATTCTGGCGGACATCCTTACCCATCCCGCGTTTGATCAAGCGGAACTGGAGCGGGAGCGACAGGTCGTACTGCAGGAGATCGGGCAGGCGCGCGATACGCCCGATGACATCGTTTTCGATCATTTGCAGGCTGTAGCATTTCCGGATCAGCCAATGGGTTGGCCAATTCTTGGCAACGAAGACACGGTATCGAATTTCAGCCGCGAACACCTGAAAACATACATGGATGCGAACTATCGTGCGTCGAGTATGGTGTTCGTTGCATCCGGCGCGGTGGAGCACGCCAGGGTGGTGGACCTTGTATCGCAGAACTTTGCCGAGCTTCAGCCTGGCGCGGCACAGGCACCGCAGCCTGCTAGCTACGGCGGTGGCGACGTGCGAATTGCCGAAGACCTGGAGCAGGTGCATGTCACCTATGCCTTCCCCAGCGTCTCCAATACCGATCCGGATTTCTATGTTTCTCAGGTCCACGCAACGGCGCTGGGGGGTGGAATGTCTTCACGGCTCTTCCAGGAAGCGCGCGAAAAGCGGGGCCTCTGCTATTCGATCTACGCGTTTGGCCAGTCGTTCAGTGATGGGGGCGTTCTTGGCATTTACGTCGGAACGGGCGAGTCGGAGGCCGGGCAAATCTCAGCCGTGGTCGCCGATGAGACAGCGGGGCTCGCGGCAACCGCGAGCGAGCAAGAGATTGCCCGCGCCAAAGCCCAGATGAAATCCGCGCTTCTGATGGGACTGGAACGTCCTGCCACGCGAGCCGAACAGATTGCCGGCCAACTGCTGACTTTTGGCCGCATCATTCCGCTCGAGGAGCTCACGGCGAAGCTTGACGCGGTGGATGCAATGGCGGTGCGCCGCTTTGGCGAGCGGATCATGAGCACGTCGCACCCGTCGCTAGCTGTCGTCGGTCCCCACAACAGCCTCGAGGATTATGGCCGCTTTGCCGGTCGCTTCGGGGCGGGGGTGGTCCGCCAAGCCGCGGAATGAAAACCGGCCCGATGGCCTTCATGCGGGGACTGACATTCCCCGGAGGCCAGCAGCCGGTCATTCGCGGGCAGCGAGTCTATCTCCGGTACCCTCGGGTCTCGGACTACCCGCAATGGTCACAGTTGCGGGGAGAAAGCCGGGCCTTTTTGTCTCCATGGGAACCGCAATGGGCGCGTGACGAGCTTACCAAGGCCGCGTTCCGTCGTCGGCTCAAACGCTACGCACATGAAACCAGAAACGATACGGCCTACGCGTTCTTTGTGTTCCGCCTCGAAGAAGACGCGCTGCTTGGGGGCTGCACATTATCCAATGTTCGTCGCGGGGTGACACAATGCTGTGCGCTTGGCTACTGGGTTGGCGAGCGCTTCTCTCGCCAGGGCTATGTGCAGGATGCCATCCATGCGCTGCTGCCGTTTATCTTTCAAACGCTGGGATTGCACCGAATCGAGGCAGCATGCCTGCCGGCAAACGATCCATCCAAGAGCCTGTTAATCAAGACAGGTTTCAAGCAGGAAGGGCTGGCGCGCCGGTATCTGCAGATTAATGGCGAGTGGCAGGACCATCTTTTGTTTGCTCTCCTCGCCGACGAAGCACCCTGTTGACCGCGGGAAACGTTTCCGCCTTCATCGGAGTTGATTGTGTTGCACGTATTCAGATGTCCGGCCGCGTTGATTCCTGCGCTGCTCGCGATATTTCTCGCGGCAGCAGCCCCTTTTGCGCCTGCGGGGGACGGGAAAGACCAGCTTAGCATCGATTTCGCCGGGCCGGTCGCCCTGATTGATCTCAAGGATCTGCTTACGCCGTATAAGGGCGCGGCGCCGAAATTGGCCGATGGTTCTCGGTGGTATCTAATTTCGGCGACGAATGGCTCTGTGCGCCCAGTCAGGCGGGTTTTGCTGGCCGAGGATCCGCCGAATGCGGCTTTGCAGATTTTTCCACGTCGCGCGCGCTCTGAAATAGCGCAGGTGGCAAGTTCAGATTCCGGCGTAGCCGTCGAGCGCCTGCGCGCTGTGGGCCGGCACGCCTATCTCGTGACCATACCACCAGCTACCAGTGCGTCTCTGGCTATCCGTGTCTCCAATGCCGACCAAAAACCGACGGTACTCGCTTGGAACGAGTCGGCGCTGGTGGCGCACAAGCGCCAGGTGGCGGTGTTTCTTGCAGCTGTGGCCGGGTTGATTGCCGCAGCGGCCGCTATCATGGCGGGGGTTGCGATCATTACCGCGCACCCGGCACCGGGCTGGGCGGCAGTCGTCCTGGTCTTGCTGTTCCTGATGCGCTTGCAGGGCGCAGAACTGCTCGATGCCGGCTGGATGACCAAGGTCGGAGGCCCGTACGGCATGGGCGCGATGCTCGCAGGCCTCGCACTCTCTGCAGGAATACGGCTCACGGATCTCGTTGCACCGCTGTCAGACCTGTGGCCTTCCGCCACGCGTTGGGGACGCTGGCTGCTACTGATCGTGATCGCTCTGGCGTTGGCAGCGTTTCTGGGTGTCCCCGCAGCAACTCTCATCACCGACGGCGCGATAGTTGCCGGCGCAGCTATTATCGCCGCGTATCTGGTGCAACGGGGGCTGCATGGGTCGAAGGCGGCGCGAGTCGTCACGCCCAGCGCATCTGTCTTTGCCCTGGTTGCGGCGGCCGCTGCTGCGGCAGCGCTTGGAGCTTTTCAACAGAATCCTATGGCACCTGCGATAATCTCCGGATTTACGGCAGCCGGCGCGGTGCTGTTGGCACTGGCAATCGCGGCGGGCGAAGGGATCGCGATTCTTCCGATTGTCCGCAACCGGGGAGCGGCTCCGCCGGATGGTCTCCCAGAAGGGCGAAATGCTCCGGATGCGGTGCGTGCGATCACCGCCGCACGGCAAGGTGTGTTCGATTTGGACTTCACCAAGAACCGGTTGCGGCTGTCGCGTGAGGCAGCTCATATCGTCGGCCTGGGTGGAACGAAGACGCTCGTACACGACCACTGGATAGCACGCGTGCATCCCGATGACCGTCAGGTCTATGTCGATGCGTTGAACGAGTACAAATCACATCCTGGCCTCGCGTTCCGTATGGAGTTCCGCGTCGAAAGCGAGCCTGAGCGCTACTCCTGGTTCGAATTGCGCGCGAGCATGTTGGGCGCGGCCAAACGCGGGATGCGCTGCCTAGGCCTGATTGCCGACGTCACCGGGCGAAAGGAGATGGACACCGCTTCGCCGGATCGCATTCTTCAGGACCCGCTAACAGGGCTTGGCAATCGCATCGCGCTGCTCGAAGAGCTGGAAACAATCGGGGAGAAATGGCCGGCAATTGCCTTCGCTATCCTCGACATTGATCGGTTCAAGGCCATTCATGGAAGTCTCGGCGATTCAGGCGGTGACCAGTTGCTGCTGCATTTCGCCACGCGCCTTGCCACGCGGTTTTCGCCCGATGCGCGCGCGTTTCGCGTAGGCGGCGACAGCTTTGGCGTCGTGGTTCCTAGAGCCGCGGACTACACCAGCCGGCTCGGTGGCGAACTCATCGATCTCAGCAGTGCGCCGTTTTCGATCGATGGTCGGAGTGTCTTCGCCGCGGCAAGTGTGGGCGTTGTCGCGGGCCGCGATGCGGAAGATCCCTTGGAATTGATCAGGGACGCGGAAATGGCGTTGACGCTTGCCAAGCGTCAGGGCGGCGGCTGCTGGAAGGTGTTCACGCCGAATATGGAAGAATTGGTGCGCGGCGATGCGGTGGCGTTAGAGGCGGATCTTCGCCGAGGACTCAATCAGAACGAGTTCTCCGTCTATTACCAGCCGATCGTCAGGCTGGCGGACGGTTCGGTTGCCGGGTTTGAGGCGCTTCTGCGTTGGCATCATCCGGAAAAGGGTTTGATCTCGCCGACCAATTTTATCGCGCATTCGGAAGAGACGGGGCTAATCGTGGCTTTAGGGCGGTTCGCGCTGGGCCGCGCGGCGAGCGACTTAGCGGACTGGCAGCGCTACTTTGCCGTAGACCCGCCACTGTTTGTCAGCGTGAATGTGTCGAGGCGGCAGCTGCAGGAAGAGAACTTTGTTTCATCAGTCGAAAAGTTACTAGCGGCAGGTGATTTCCCGCGGGGCACATTTGCTCTCGAGGTAACAGAGAGCGCCATTGAAATCCGGCCGGACGCATGGCACTCGTTGGAAACGCTTCGCGATCTGGGCGCAGGTCTCGCCATTGATGATTTCGGCACAGGACTTTCAACGCTCAGCCAGTTGAAAGACCTGCCGTTCGACACGCTAAAGATTGATCGCAGTTTCCTGCGTCGCGCGGGCGCTCAGCACGAAGCCGATGCCACCACTATCATGAGTTCAATCGTTACCCTTGCGCACGAACTGAATCGGACGGTAATCGTCGAAGGGGTAGAGAAGGAGCGAGACGCTATTTGGCTGAAGCAGCTTGGCTGTGAATTTGCCCAAGGCTTCTACTTCAGCCCTCCATTGCCGCCCGACGAAGCGCTGAAGTTTATTGCAAGCCATTTCCGCGCCGACGGGCAGCGCCAGGCCCGCACGAAAGAAACGGCCGTGCAGTCACGCGCGACCGGCGTGGGCTGAAAGTGCGGAAATATCGATGCCAAGTGTTGCCAAGGCTTCCGCCCACTTGGATTCCATGTGGTTGCCGAAAATCAGCGACGCGTCGGCGTCACAATGGACCCAGCCGTTTGCCTGAATCTCGGATTCGATTTGGCCAGGCCCCCAGCCAGCGTAGCCCAACGCAAAAACAGCTCGGTCAGGACCTTTCCCCTCGCCAATAGCTCGTAAGATGTCGAGCGTGGCCGTGAGCGACACGTCAGGCGAGATCGGCAACGTAGAGTCTTCGCCTTCGTATTCACCGCTGTGGAGCACGAAGCCGCGACCTGTTTCGACTGGGCCACCAAAAAGAATGGGCGAATCCGGAGTGCTATCGGAGACCGGCAACTCCAGGCGGCGAAGGAGTTCTTGAAACCCAAGCCCCTCGATCGGCTTGTTGATGATAATGCCCATCGCGCCGGTTCCAGAATGCGCGCACATATAAATCACGCTCCGCTCGAAGCGTGGATCAGACATACCGGGCAAGGCGATAAGCAGCTTGCCTTCCAGAAAATTGTCGCCGCCGATGGTCTGAGGATGTTCCTTACTGGCCATGTCGCACGATATCACGCTGTTTCCGCCGTGGCAGCAGGCAAGCGCCTGGGTTTTCCTACAAGGTCACCTGGGCTAGAAGGCCGCGGCCGAACACAGGAGAAATTTATGACGATCAAGGTAGGCGACAAGGTACCCTCTGCGACATTGACGCAGATGAAGGATGGAACGCCGCAACCCGTGAAAACTGACGACCTGTTCAGCGGGAAAAAGATTGTGTTGTTTGCGTTGCCGGGCGCGTTCACGCCTACCTGTTCCGCAAAGCACCTTCCGGGGTTCATTCAGCATTCCGAGGCGCTCAAGCAAAAGGGCGTCGACGCAATCGCCTGTCTATCCGTGAATGACGCATTCGTAATGGGCGCATGGGGCGATCAACAGGGTTCCGGCGACAAGGTCATGATGCTCGCAGATGGCAACGGCGATTTCACCCGGGCGCTTGGCCTGGAGATGGATGCGACGAAATTTGGCATGGGCCGACGCAGCCAGCG
Organism: Alphaproteobacteria bacterium; assembly: GCA_045810735.1. Lineage (GTDB taxonomy): Bacteria > Pseudomonadota > Alphaproteobacteria > Micropepsales > Micropepsaceae > Rhizomicrobium. The sequence goes on along the minus strand of JBJMVL010000059.1, from coordinate 29,416 downwards.
CTATTCCATGCTGGTGGAGAATGGGATTGTTAAACAGCTGAACGTCGAGCAGCCGGGAAGTTTTTCGGTCTCCAGCGCGGAGCACGCGCTCAATCAGCTTTGAACTCGTGAATGGCCGCGCGGGCAAGGGCATCCGCGCGGTCATTTTCGGCGTGTCCGGAATGTCCAGCCACCCATTCCCAAGCGACTTTGTGGCGAGATACAGCGGAGTCGAGTTGCTGCCAGAGATCGGCGTTCTTCACCGGTTTTTTGTCGGCGGTTTTCCAGCCGTTTGCCTTCCAGCGTGACAGCCACAATGTGATTCCATCCAGAAGGTAGCGAGAATCGGTGTGCAACGTGACGTGGGACGGCTGCCTCAGTGATTCGAGAGCGCGGATGGCCGCCGTAATTTCCATCCGGTTGTTGGTGGTTGCCGCTTCGCCGCCAGAGATTTCCTTTTCACGGGCGCCCGAGCGCAGGATGGCCGCCCAGCCTCCCGGCCCGGGATTGCCGGAACAGGCGCCGTCGGTGAAGATGTCGATGGCAGGTTTCGTCAAGGATTAGCCCAAACTCTTTGGAATGCGCCGGAATGGCCGCGGTCGCCTTCCATCTGCGGAAACGACTAGAGTCATTCCGGGCTGTTTGCAAAAAAGCAAGGCAGGATTGAACGTGAGCAACGTCAACACGCACGTAAACCGAGGTTCCTTTTACATCATTGCCGTCGCAGCGTTAGGTTCGCTGACGGCCTGCTCATCCTCCAATAAGCTGGCACAGTGTCCTTCAGTGTCGGCGGTGATCGACACTGCCACGATGCCTGTTTTCGAGGGCTCCTCTTCGAAGCTGGCGTATACGGTTTATATCATGAAGGCGACGCGGGACTGCGATATCGAGAAAGCAGAGAAGCATGTCAGTGCCAGTGTAACGATCGATTTTCGCGCAGCGCGTAGCAATACCGGCGCAGCCGCGGCATATACCGTGCCGTATTTTGTCGCGATCAGTACCGAGGGACGCATCCTCGCCAAGCGACAATACGCGACGCGGCTCACTTTCGACGCGGGCCAGACGGTTGCCGAGTTTTCGGAAACGGTAAGCTCGTTATCGATGACCGTCAGCACAGACAAAAGGCCGGCAGAATATGGAATCGTTGTCGGATTTCAGCTGACCAAGGCGCAACTGGAATACAATCGGCGGGCGGGACGCTACGCTCCATGACTCCCCTGTTGCAGGAGTTGTCCGCGATAGCCGGAACGGCGTTCGCAGGCGAAGGCTTTCCGGCTGAGCTGGGAATTGTTCAGGCGTCGGACCGGCCGGACCTCGCGCAGTTCCAATGCAACGGCGCACTCGCTGCGGCGAAACAGGCCAGGACAAATCCGCGCGAAATGGCGGAGAAAATCGCGGCGCGGCTAAGGGGCAATCCTGTTTTCGCGAAGGTCGAGATTGCCGGCCCGGGCTTCATTAATTTGGAAATACGCGATGAGGCACTCGCGGAGCGCATACGTGCACTTGCCGCGGATGAACGACTTAGTGCCCCGGAGAACAGCAAAGGGAAAACGGCGGTGCTGGATTTCGGGGGAGCTAATGTCGCCAAGGCGATGCATGTCGGCCATCTGCGGTCCGCAATCATCGGCAATTCTCTCCAGCGGCTGTTTCGAGCCAACGGCTGGAACGTGATCAGCGACGTGCATCTCGGAGACTGGGGCCTGCAGATGGGTCAGCTGATTTCGGAGATCGGGTATCGTGGCATCGCACCGATCTATTTCGATCTTGATTACGCCGGGCCATATCCAGCGGACTCGCCCGTCAGCATGGATGATCTGGAGGAGCTTTACCCTGCAGCCGCCGCAGCCTGCAAAGCTGACCCCGAGCGACTACAGGAAGCCCGAGCAGCAACCGCGGAATTGCAAGCAGGAAGAACTGGTTATCGGGCTTTGTGGCAGCATTTTGTGAACGCTTCGGAACGGGGCCTGACCCGGGAGTATGGCAGCCTTGGGGTCAAGTTCGATTTGTGGAAAGGCGAGGCGAGTGTCGAGTCGCTGATCGCTCCCATGATCGAGGATTTGAAGACGCGAGGCCTCGTGGTCGAAAGCGAGGGCGCCCTTGTTGTCCCGGTTGCCGAACCGACCGACAAGAAAGAACTGCCACCATTGATACTGGTGAAATCCGACGGAGCGGTGCTCTACGGCACCACTGACCTCGCCACCATCATCGATCGAGTGCGCTCATACGATCCCGATCTGATTTTATATGTCGTGGATCAACGGCAGCACACGCATTTCGAACAGGTGTTTCGCGCTGCGCACAAAGCCGGCTACAGCGGGAAGGCGCAGCTAGAGCACGCTGGCTTCGGCACCATGAACGGACCGGACGGCAAGCCGTTCAAGACGCGAGCCGGCGGGGTGATGAAGCTTCATGACCTCATCGTTATGGCGACCAAGGAAGCGGAGAAGCGGCTGAGCGAAGCCGGGATGGCAGTGGATTATCCGGATGAGGAGCGCAAGGATATTGCACGCAAGGTGGGCCTTGCGGCACTCAACTTTGCCGACCTCTCCAACCATCGGGTCTCTGACTACATTTTCGATCTGGAACGCTTTACGCGTTTCGAAGGGAAGACGGGGCCCTATCTGCAGTATGCCGCGGTGCGCATGCAGTCGATTTTGAATCGGGCGCGAGAAGGCGGCTTTGAGCCTGCATTCCAGGTCGTGCTGCGCACGCCGGAAGAACGCGCCGTGATGTTGCAATTGCTCGCGCTGCCGAATGCGATGAGCGGCGCCGAGCAGAACCGCGCGCCGAATATTCTGTGCGACTACGTCTTCACGCTGGCGCAGATCTTCAGCCGGTTCTATACCGAACATCATATCATGTCTGAGAAGGACGTGGGCCTGCGCTCCACGCGTCTCGCTCTTGTCGCTGTCACACTCGCGGTGGGTTCAAAGGTGCTGAATCTGCTGGGAATCGAGATCCCGGCGAGGATGTGATCGCCTCCGGCCGGTTCGTTTGACTCGGCATCTTGGCCCCTTATGATGCGGCTAACGCTTGGGTCCGCCGCGAGGCGCGTTCAGCGGCGATACACATGATCCCTCGCGGGAGAGACCAGCAAATCTGGCGCCGAAGGAGCAACCGCCCCGGAAACTCTCAGGCAAAAGGACCGCGAAGGAGATGAACTTCTGGAAAGCAGGGCAGCCTTGGCCGCCCTTACCGAAGGGGTAATCCGGCCGGCGCTGCCACCGGGGAAATCTCTCAGGTCCGATGACAGAGGGGCGCGCGCTTCGTATTTGCGAAGGTGCGCCAAACCTTGGGTAACGGACCGGTGAACACCACCGCAGAGACATTGCTCAGAACGCCGCTCTACGCGCTGCATGTGGAACTCGGCGCCAGAGTGGTGCCGTTCGCCGGTTATGAGATGCCGGTGCAATATCCGGCGGGGATATTGAAGGAGCATCTGCACACGCGGGTTGGTGCTGGCCTCTTTGATGTGTCGCACATGGGACAGGCATTTCTGTCGGGAGACGATTCTGGCCGCGCGCTGGAGCGGGTTACGCCGGCAGATGTAGCTGGGCTTAAGCAAGGCATGCAGCGCTACGGCCTGCTGCTCAACGACAGCGGAACGATCAAAGACGATTTCATGTTCTCGCGGCTCGTCGGCGAGCGCGATTTGTATCTCGTCGTCAACGCCGGCACGAAAGAAGGCGATTTTGCCTATATTTCTGAGGAGCTGAATGGCGCGGCAACGCTGGTGCCCAAGCCGGATCGCGCGTTGCTGGCATTACAAGGGCCGGGAGCAGGCGCCGTGCTGGACCGACATTCACCGGGCATCGATCAGTTGACCTTCATGAAGGTCGTACGGACGACAGTCGCGGGCGCGCCGGCGATCGTCAGCCGCTCCGGATACACCGGTGAAGACGGTTTCGAGATTTCACTGGAAGGTCGCGACGCGGAGCATGTGGCGCGAGCGATCCTTGGGGAGCCGGAGGTTCTGCCAATCGGGCTCGGCGCGCGCGATTCGCTGCGCCTGGAAGCGGGCCTCTGCCTCTACGGCCATGACATCGATGAGACGACCGAGCCGGTAGAAGCAGATCTCGTCTGGTCCATCGGCAAGCGGCGCAAAGAGGCGAAGGATTTTCCTGCTGCCGAAAGGATCATGGATCGCGTGTTGAATGGTACGCCGCGCAAGCGTGTCGGCATCCGCCCCAATGGGCGCGCGCCTGCGCGCGAAGGCACCGAGATCACGGATAAGAACGGTCGCGTGATAGGCCGTGTCACCAGCGGTGGCTTTGGCCCAAGCATAAACGCGCCTGTGGCGATGGGTTACGTCGAAACTGCCTTTGCCGCCCACGGGACGGAGGTCCACCTGCTTGTGCGCGGAAAGCCGCTGCCCGCGTGTATCGCCCCGATGCCATTCGTGACGCATCGCTATAAGCGCGCAACCAAACCGAACTGAACTGGAGCCACAGGATGAGCGAAACGCGTTACACGGATCAGCACGAATGGATTCGCGTCGACGGCGATGAAGCTACCGTCGGCATTACGAAATACGCTGCCGAGCAACTAGGAGACGTCGTGTTCGTCGAAGTGCCGGAGGCGGGGCGCACCTTGGCCCAAGGTGGCGAGGCCGCGGTCGTCGAAAGCGTCAAGGCGGCGAGCGAGGTCTATGCCCCCATTAGCGGCGAAGTGACTGTGGCGAATCCTGATCTTGCTGGCGATCCCGCGAAGGTGAACGGCGATCCTGAGGGCGAGGGGTGGTTCTTCAAACTTAGAGTCGCCGATAAGGCCCAGCTCGAAAAACTCATGACAGTCGACCAATACGCCGAATTCGTGAAAGGACTTTGACTACGCATGCGTTATCTCCCCCTCACTCCTGACGATCGCGCTGCAATGCTGGCGAAGATCGGCGCGCCAAGTGTGGACGCGCTGTTCCGCGATGTGCCGCAATCGGCCGTAGTTAGCCGCAGCGCCTTTGATTTGCCCGATACACAGGGTGAACTCGAAGTGGAGCGGGAGCTTTCCCGCATGGCTGCGCGAAATGTGGCTGCCGGTTCTGTGCCGTTCTTTTGCGGCGCGGGTGCCTATCGGCATCATGTACCCGCCGCGGTTGATCACCTGATCCAGCGCTCGGAATTTCTGACCTCCTACACTCCTTACCAGCCGGAGATCGCGCAAGGCACGCTGCAGTATCTGTTCGAATTTCAGACCCAGGTGGCGCTGCTCACGGGTATGGAGGTGGCAAACGCCTCGATGTACGACGGCTCCACAGCTACCGCCGAAGCCGTGCTGATGGCGCAGCGCCTGACAAAGCGTCACAAGGCCGTTCTCTCCGGCGGCCTGCATCCGCATTACGCTGAAACGGTGGAGACCGTGGCCAATCTCGCTGGCCAAGCGGTGCGCGCGTCTGTTCTTCCCGGCAAAGCGGAAGATCTCGTCGGCCTGATCGACAACCAGACCGCGTGCGTTGTCGTTCAAAGTCCCGATGTCTTCGGCCTGATCCGTGATCTCAAGCCGATCGTGGAGGCGGCGCAGGCCAAGGGCGCATTGCTGATCGCTGTCGTTACCGAGGTGGTTTCGCTGGGGCTGCTGGAGCCGCCGGGACATCAGGGCGCAGACATTGTCGCAGCAGAAGGGCAGTCTATCGGCAACGGATTGAATTTCGGCGGCCCATATGTGGGCCTCTTCGCAACGCGCGAGAAATTCATCCGCCAAATGCCCGGACGTCTTTCGGGAGAAACGGTAGATGCCGCTGGGAAGCGCGGCTTCGTGCTTACGCTATCAACACGCGAGCAGCATATCCGGCGCGAGAAGGCGACGAGCAATATCTGCACGAACTCAGGACTGTGTTGTCTCGCCTTCACCATCCATCTGTCGCTGCTGGGCGAAGATGGGCTCGTGCGGCTGGCCCGCGCCAATCATGCGAAAGCGGCGGCTCTTGCTGACAAGCTCTCCAAAATCGAAGGCGTTGAGGTGGTCACGCCGGATTTCTTCAACGAATTCACGATCCGCCTACCCAAACCCGCAGAGGACGTCGTGGATGCGCTTCTGGAGAAGAAGATCATTGCAGGCGTTCCCGCGTCGCGGCTGTGGCCGCATGAACGTGACGTGCGCGATCTGCTGATCGTGGCCGCCACCGAAACGGTGACCGACGAGGATTGCGACGCGCTGGTGCAGGCGCTTTCGGAGGTGCTGTGATGCCGATGAATGCGCGAGGCCGTCCCAGTGCACCCGAGGCTGGCGAACACGTTGAGATCCCTACCATCTCCGGGGATCGCGGACTCGATCACGAAGAACCGCTGATTTTCGAGCTTGGCCGGGAAGGCGTTGCCGGTGTCGATGTTCCGCAAGTGCAGCTATCCGAGAAACGCCTCGGAGGTTTGAGGCGGCGCGGGGCGATTGGGTTACCGGGACTCTCTGAGCCGGAGGTCGTGCGCCATTACGTGCGACTGTCGCGCCTGAATTACGCGATCGATGCCGGGCTCTATCCGCTTGGCTCCTGCACGATGAAGCACAACCCGCGTCTGAACGAAAAGATGGCGCGCCTTGCGGGCTTTGGTGACATCCACCCGCTGCAACCTCAGCAAACTGTGGAGGGCGCGCTTGCGCTGATTTCCGAATTGATGCGCTGGCTTACCACGCTCACCGGTATGCCAGCCGTCGCCATGTGGCCAAAGGCCGGTGCGCACGGGGAGTTGTGCGGGCTCCTTACCATTCGCGCGGCGCTGGAGGCCCGAGGCGACAAACGCACCCGCATTCTGGTGCCTTCCTCCGCACACGGAACAAATCCGGCCACCGCCGCGCTTGCCGGTTTCACCGTGGATGAAGTGCCGGCCACCAACGATGGTCATGTCGACGCCGATGCGCTCGAAGCGAAACTGGGCCCGGATATCGCAGCCATCATGCTCACCAACCCGAACACTTGCGGCCTTTTCGAGCCTCGGGTGAAGGAAATGGCCGATGCAGTGCATGCGGTTAGCGGTTACTTCTATTGCGACGGCGCCAATTTCAACGCCATCGCGGGGCGCGTGAAGCCGGGCGATCTCGGCGTCGATGCGATGCACATCAATTTGCACAAGACTTTCTCGACCCCGCATGGCGGCGGCGGGCCGGGGGCAGGGCCGGTGGTGTTGTCGGCGGCGCTCGCACCCTATGCGCCGCTGCCCTCGTTGATCCACGATGGCACGGAACTTCGGCTGGTCGAGGATCGCGGTGCGTTGCCTGCCAACGCAAGGCCGTTCGGCCGCATGTGCGCCTTTCAGGGGCAGATGGGCATGTTTGTGCGTGCGCTCGCCTACATGCTGAGTCACGGCGCCGACGGCATCCGTCAGGCCAGCGAAGATGCGGTGCTTTCGGCCAACTACATCCTTGCCTCACTTAAGGATGTAATGAGCGCACCGTTCGGGGAAGGCCCGTGCATGCACGAGGCGCTATTCGACGACGCCTTTCTTGAAGGTACCGGCGTCACCACGCTCGATTTTGCCAAGGCGATGATCGACGAAGGCTACCATCCGATGACCATGTATTTTCCGCTGGTGGTGCATGGCGCGATGCTGATTGAGCCCACGGAATCAGAATCGAAGGAGTCGCTGGATCGTTTCATACATGTGTTGCGCACGCTGGCTGAGGAAGCCAAAGCGGGCAACCGCGAACGCTTCGAAGGCGCCCCGCACTATGCACCGCGCCGCCGCCTCGACGAGACCGCCGCCGCCCGCAAGCCCATCCTCCGCTTGCGCCCGCCCGAACTGCCGCAGGCGGCCGAATAAGAAAAAGCCCCGCTCAAGTGAGCGGGGCCAAGTCAGGGTGTCAGAGAGGCTACAGGAAAATCAGGTTTCGTCGTCGGTCGGCGACTCGGCTGTTTCAAATTCGAACGTGCTCAAAGCCTGTCGCAAGGACCATGCCATCCGCCGCGCACCAAATTTGGCTTCCAATTCATCAAATCGGACCTGGATCAGGTTCAGGAAACCTGCCGAATTCGGCCTAAGGGCGCCCTCTCCTTCGCGCGCTTCATCCGATGCTTCACCAGGCTGACGAGCGCACCTTTGCGCCGCTTGGCTCGGTTAGGCGAGATTGCGGCATCGTGCATTTCCAACTCCAGCGGGGTCAGCGCACAGGCGGCTCGCAGATGGACGATCTCCTGCTGTTCGATCATGCCTGAAGACTCGGCACAGATCAGCGCCGCCTCCTCGAATTCGGCGTCGAGGCATTCTTGTTCGTCGAGGGCGATGGAGTAGGTGAAGACCTTTGCTCCGGTTCCGTCAAAGACGTCAACGAGTCTCGTGGCCATGGCACATCCTTTCAGCTGCACCCAGAAGTCGAACCGCAGGTATTGCATTTCATGCAGGTGCCGTTGCGAACCAGAGTGAAATTCCCGCACGAGCCGCATGCATCCCCTTCGTAGCCCTTAATGCGGGCTTCGGCCGCTCGCTTCATGTGAACCTCACGAATGGTTGTGGTGGTGAGGCTCGCGCTGATGGAGTTCACTAGCTCGCTCACAGGGTTCGCGGCTTTCAGCACTTCGCCGCGAATTTCCCGCATCTGCGCTTCGAACGGATCGTCGTATTTCTCGTCGGCAACTTCAGGTGCTTCGACGACCGGCAGTGCGAAATCTTCCGATTGGGCCACCGGTTCGGTGCTTTCGATCACCAGCATCTTCGGCGCCGCGCTTCCTCGCGCAACGAAAGGACGGCCTCGCACGAATCCTGTGGACGCCATGCGTGCAAGAGTCTGGGCGATCTCGCTTGCGGCATCGGCTTTGCCTCCTCCGGTGTTGTCGCCGTGGCCAAGATCTTCATCAGGCGCGGGCGCAACATGAGCAAGATCGTTGCGGCCCAGATAGGACACGGCCAACTCCCGGAAAATATAGTCCAGAACTGACGTGGCGTTCTTGATGGAATCGTTGCCAATCACGAGACCTGCCGGCTCGAAGCGGGTGAACGTGAAAGCGTCAACGAATTCCTCTAGCGGCACGCCATATTGCAGACCAATGGAAATCGCGATGGCGAAATTGTTCATCAAGGAGCGGAAAGCCGCACCTTCCTTGTGCATATCGATGAAGATTTCCCCAGCGCGGCCGTCTTCGTACTCGCCCGTGCGGAGATATACTTTGTGGCCGCCGACCACTGCCTTCTGCGTGTAGCCCTTGCGGCGGGAAGGCAGGCGCTCGCGTTCGCGATGGCGTACCACGCGCTCCACTAGCTTCTCCACAATGCGTTCGCTTACGATCGCGGCGCGCTGCATTTGCGGTTGTTCCAGCAGATCGTCGTCCTCGTCGTCCGCGAATGCGAGAACCTGCGAGGCCAGCGGCTGGCTCAACTTGGAGCCGTCGCGATAGAGCGCGTTGGCTTTCAGCCCAAGCTTCCACGAGAGCATGTAGCTTTCGCCGCACTCCTTGACGGTTGCAGAATTCGGCATGTTTATTGTCTTGGAGATGGCGCCGGAGATGAACGGCTGCACCGCGGCCATCATCCGGATGTGGCTTTCTACTGAGAGCGAACGTTTTCCGATGCGGCCGCACGCGTTGGCGCAATCGAACACCGGCAGGTGCTCTTCTTTCAGGTGAGGCGCGCCTTCCAGCGTCATGGCACCGCAAACGTAGAGATTCGCCGTTTCCACTTCCGCCTTCGAGAAGCCGAGCGCCCTCAGCATGTCAAAATCGAGCGAGTCGAGGTCTGCTACGGGAATGCCGAGGGTCTCTGTGCAGAACGCTTCGCCCAGAGTCCACTTGTTGAAAACGAAGCGGATGTCGAAGGCGGATTCGAGCGCTGCTTCGATATTACCGATCTCTTTGTCACTGAAGCCGAGCGCGCCCAGCCGGGCGTGGGTTACGCCATCGAGAACGCCTTCCAGCGTGCCATGTCCGACCGCGTAGGCGACGATCTCGTCAATTTCCGCCTGATTATAGCCGAGATTATTCAGCGCTTCCGGCACGCAGCGGTTGATGATCTTGAAGTAGCCGCCGCCAGCGAGCTTCTTGAACTTTACCAGGGCAAAATCCGGCTCTACGCCAGTGGTGTCACAGTCCATCACCAGGCCGATGGTACCTGTAGGTGCGATGACGGTCGCCTGGGCGTTCCGGAAACCGAACTCCTCACCTATGGAAAGGGCATCGTCCCACGCCTTACGCGCGGCAGCGGAGAGCTCGGATTGTGCGATCGCATCATGATCCAGCGGCAACGGCGCAGTGGCGAGTTTTTCAAAGCCCGTCGCATCGCCATGTGCAGCCCGGCGATGATTGCGGATCACGCGCAGCATGTGCGCGCGATTTGCCGCGTATTCCGGGAATGGGCCCAGCTCACCGGCCATTTCCGCACTAGCGGCATAGGAGGCGCCTGTCATTACGGCCGAAATCGCCCCTGCGATCGCGCGACCTTCGCGCGAGTCGTACGGAATTCCAGCGGCCATCAACAGGCCGCCAATATTAGCGTAGCCCAGGCCCAGGGTCCGGTAGTCGTAAGAAAGCTGAGCAATCTCGCGTGATGGAAACTGTGCCATCATCACCGAGATTTCGAGCACGATGGTCCACAGGCGCACGGCGTGTTCGAAGGCCGCCACATCGAGCACCATCTTGCCGTCCTGTTCCTTACGGAACGCCATCAGGTTCAGGGAGGCAAGATTGCAGGCGGTGTCGTCCAGGAACATGTACTCCGAGCACGGATTGGATGCGCGGATCGCCCCCCCGGCCGGGCATGTGTGCCAGTCATTGATTGTGGAGTGGAATTGAATACCCGGATCGGCGCAGGCCCAAGCGGCGCTGGAAACAGAATCCCACAACTCCCGCGCTTTCAACGTCTTCGCGATGGTGCCGTCGCGACGATGGCTTAGGTTCCAATCCTCATCCTTTTCGACCGCCAGGAGGAATTCATCAGTAACCCGGACGGAGTTGTTCGAATTCTGGCCTGAGACAGACAGATAAGCTTCTGAATCCCAGTCTGTATCGTAGGTCCGAAACTCGATCTGGCTGTATCCCTGCTTTGCGAAGGAGATAGCGCGCTCGATGTAGTTGTCGGGAATCATCGCCTTTCGTGCGGCTTTCACCTCGCGGCGCAGCGCCGGGTTCTTTTTCGGATCGAAGCAGTCGTCGCCAGAGCCCTCGCAATTGATGCAGGCTTTCATCACAGCATTTAGGTGCTGTGCGGTCAGCTTGGAGCCCGCGACGAGGGCGGCGACCTTCTGCTCCTCGATGACTTTCCAGTCGATGAACTGTTCAATATCCGGGTGATCGATGTCCACGATCACCATCTTGGCGGCGCGCCGCGTAGTCCCCCCGGATTTGATGGCGCCGGCTGCGCGGTCGCCAATCTTTAGAAAGCTCATGAGGCCGGAGGATTTGCCGCCGCCGGACAACTTCTCCTTCTCACCGCGCAAATTGGAAAAGTTGGTGCCAGTGCCCGAGCCATATTTGAACAGCCGCGCCTCACGCGTCCAAAGATCCATGATCCCGCCTTCGTTAACGAGATCGTCCTTGATACTCTGGATGAAGCACGCGTGCGGCTGCGGGTGCTCGTATGCTGAGTTGGATTTCGTCAGCCTGCCGGCGACGTGGTCGACATAGTAGTGCCCTTGACTCGGGCCATCGATACCATAAGCCCAATGCAAACCGGTGTTGAACCACTGCGGGGAGTTCGGCGCTGCCTTTTGCGTCGCAAGCATGTGGCACAGCTCATCGTGAAAGGCATACGCATCCGATTCGGTATCGAAAAAGCCCCCCTTCCAGCCCCAGTAGGTCCAGGTACCGGCAAGCCGATCGAAGACTTGTTTCGCCGACCTTTCACCTGTGGTGTCCGTACCCGCGGCGGCTTTCTTGCGCCACAGCCACGACGGCACACCTTCCTGCGCCACGGGCTCAAGCGTTACAGGCACGCCAGCCTTGCGGAAGTATTTTTGGGCGAGCACGTCGCACGCAACCTGGCTCCAGTCCGCCGGCACTTCGACATCGGTCTGCCGGAAAACCACAGACCCGTCTGGATTGCGGATCTCGCTGGACGCCATGTGGAACGCGATGCCCTCGTATGGCGATTGCTCCTCAACCGTGAAATGGCGCCGAATACGCATGTTGCCCTGTAGCTCCCTGTTGTGCGTGCCCGCCGCAGTTCTGAGGACAGAGGATCGTGTCCGGGTGAGCGCATAAGAATGCCTCCCCCGGATGCACTAACCCACATCCGACCAGATATTGTGCCGCGACGAGCGACAGGCACCAAGTATGGACACGGCGGATGGCGCTACGCAAGCGGGAAATAGTAAACGCCAATTTGTCCAGGGCTTCGCGCGGTGCACGGGAGGTTCGCAACTGCTGTAATTAGGCGGGAGTCAAGCAGGGCTGGCGAACGGTCCAAAATATTTTTCATTCACAAGGCGATTGTTCTTGTGCGCGGTTTGTGGATAGGCAAATCGCCGCGCTCCGTGGCTTGGAAAATATGCGCGGGCTTCTATATTCGCGCGCGATTCAGTATGCGACGGCGGATGGAACAGTGGCTTCTGATGCTCTTTGTGTGGTGGCGCGGCGCCACTTGGGGAACGCTGTTCACGACTCTGCTCTATGGGCGATTCGTCGGAGCGGACGAATTTGGAAACCGCTACTATCAAAACAAGGATGGCACGCGGCGGTGGGTCCTCTACAACGGTACAGTCGAGGCCAGTCGTGTCCCGCCGGACTGGCATGGCTGGCTGCACTTCACGTTTCGGGAGCCGCCCACGATCGCCCCGCTAAAGATACAGTCATTCGAGAAACCCTATATACCCAATCTCTCTGGGTTGCCGACTGCTTATCGGCCCGAAGGCAGCCTCTCTGTCCATGGCGTTAGAGCGCCATCGACAGGAGATTACGAGGCCTGGTCACCGGAATAGGCAAAGTAACAAATGCGAAACAACAGCATGCTTGAGACGCTTATCGGCGGTGTTGTGATTGCTGTGGCGGTGGCCTTTATCATATTCGCGGTTTCAACAACTAGCATGGGTGGCACGTCGGGCTACCCGCTGGAGGCGCGGTTCTCCAGTGCGGACGGTGTAACCGCTGGTACGGATGTCCGATTGCACGGAATCAAAATCGGAACCGTTTCCGGCGTTGATCTCGACCCGAAGACTTATCTCGCGATCGTTCACCTGAGTATTCGCGGAAATGTTTCCATTCCGAATGACTCCGCAATCAAGGTGACGTCCTCGGGCCTTCTCGGAAACTCCTATCTTTCCATTCAGCCCGGTGGCAGCGAAAAGAATCTCGCGGCTGGCGGACAGATCGCCAACACCCAAGGTTCTGTGGACATCATGGGACTGATAGGCCGCGCGATCTATGGCAACACAAGCAGTGCCGGCTCGTCTTCAAGCAGCACCGCAACAGCGCCGCCGCAGGGAGGCCCGTGATTAGTGTTCCGTTCCAGCTCTCTATCTGCGCGACGATAGTTCTTGTCGCCAGTGCTGTTGCCGCGCCAAACCAGTATGTGCAGCCGGCGCACCAGCTTTCGATCGTTAACGCCGTTCCGGGAAAGGACGGAGTCAAACGCATGGTGATCTTGCGCGGTCTCGACAAGATCACGGCGCGCGCATCTATCATCTATGCTCCCGTCGATGTGCCGGTGAAGTACGCCACGCTTACCATTACTGCACGCTACTGCTACTCGACGCCGATCAGCGAAACCCCGGAAACAACAGCGTTTCTGCAGATCCTCGATCATCGTCCAGACCAGCCTGAGAAGAAAATATTTTCAGGTTGGATGTTGGCATCGAGCCCGTCGCTTAATGGAATGGAGCATCCGCTCTATGATGTCTGGGTAATCAGCTGCAAGACCAACCAGCCCGGCCAGCAGGCGCCCACCGTTGCTTCAACGTCTCCCGTCAAACCGACATCGCCAGATGCCACCGCGAACGAAAAGCTACCGGATCTTCCAGAAGGCGCAGGACAATAAAAATCTGCCTCGTGCGCGATGGCGCGTTTGAGTCGCCCAAGATACTCATTCCGCGGAATGCTGATCGTGCCGAATTGCGCCAGGTGCGCCGTCAAAAATTGCGCGTCGAGCAATTCGAAACCGCCGCAGATCAGGCGGGCGACCAGGTGCACGAGCGCGACCTTGCTCGCATCCCGCTCGACTGAAAACATGCTTTCCCCGAAAAATGCCGCGCCAAGCTGCACGCCGTAGAGACCGCCGGAGAGTCGGCCTTCCCGCCAACACTCCACGGAATGGGCGTGGCCACGGCCGTGCAGATCGCAGTACATCGAGACAATATCTGCATTGATCCAGGACTCGTCACCGAGTGGACGAGGTTCAGCACAGGCGGCGATGACGTCCGAAAACGCCGTGTTGATCCGGACCTCGAAGCGGTCATTTTTCACGGTGCGCACCAGCCGTCTTGGTATATGAAAGCCGTCGAGCGGGAGAATGCCGCGCTGCTCCGGCGATACCCAAAAGACGGAAGTCGAGTCGCGCCGCTCGGCCATTGGGAACAGTCCCGCGGCATAGGCCTGCAACAGCAATTCGGGCGTGACGCAGGGTGGGATGGTATTGGCTCCGGGTTGGATCGCGGTATTCTGCCCGTCTGGTTCCGTAGCTCAATCGGATAGAGCATCTGCCTTCGAAGCAGAGGGTTGCGTGTTCGAGTCACGCCGGAACCGCCAGTTGTAGGGGCAGCCTGCAGTGCCACAGCGGGACCGAGACTGCTGACCGAGCGTCGCAGCCTATGTGAACCGCCTAAAGGTCGTGGAAAGCAGTCGTTTCACGGGCCGGGAGGAGGAGGCGGTGGCGGTGCGTAGCCGTGGCGATAATACCAGCGCGGGCGATGCGGCGGCGGCCCAGGAACCTCGTTGCCGCGTGACGTCATGCACGATGCGTAGGACATATCATAGTGCTGCTGGATCCCGGCCTGGTCATACCCGGCCCCGGCCTGCGAGCCGATCAGCGCACCGGTGAGCCCGCCAATAATGGCGCCTTCGGTATTTCCGGCGGCCGCGCCGATGCCGGCGCCCAGTGCTGTGCCAACTGCACCTGAAGCAACCTGCCGGCCCTGCGCGCCTTCAACATGCCCCTGTACGACATTCTCAGCATACTGAGTACACGCCATCTGATCGGCGTTGAAAGCTTCGGGTGATTTGTGAGGTCCGGGTGCTACCGGAATCATCGGCCCCGGCGGCGTCGTGGCGCAGGCTGCAAGCAGCAACAGCGAAGCTCCCGCGAGCGCAACATTTCGGATTTGCTTCATGACACGCTTTCCCTGTAACGCGCGGCGCATCATCGGGTGCCTCGCCGCGTCCTTCGCGCTTTCATTCCGTCATGACGTTGCGTGATGCGACCTGAACCCCGGATGAACCGGGGCTGCGGCGCGCGGCAGCGTTTCCGGTTTGTTACTTTTGGCCAATAAAAAGCTTTGCGAGCGGCGGCTAGGTCGCGTTCCCCATCGCGGCGAAACCTTGCGCGAGATCAGCTTCCAAGTCTTCGATTGCCTCTAGTCCCGCATGGATGCGGATAAGGGGACCTGCAGCGTCGAATTTCCGAGCGGTGCGATGAAGCTTGGAGGGGACGATCAGGCTTTCGTAGCCTCCCCAGGAATAGCCCATGCCGAAAAGCTCGAGGCTGTCGAAGAATGCCGCCAATGACTCGTGCGGTATAGCTTTCAGCACTACTCCGAAGAGGCCGGTAGCGCCCATGAAGTCGCGCTCCCACAACGTATGTCCAGGATCGTCTGCAAGTGCCGGATAGAGCACACGTGCGACTTCGGACCGCTGTTGCAACCAGCGGGCAAGTGCGAGGGCGTTTTCGCCGTGGCGCTTCAGTCGTATAGGCAGCGTGCGAAGCCCGCGGAGTGCGAGGAAGCAATCGTCGCCGCTCGCATAGATGCCGAGATGATCGTGGGTTTGCGCAAGCCGTGTGGCATGGCTGTCATTTGCGCAAACATAACCGATCATCACATCGGCATGGCCACCGATATATTTTGTCGCTGCCTGGATTGAGAGATCGGCGCCACGCGCGAAAGCGTCGAAATACAGCGGCGTGGCCCAGGTGTTGTCGAGCAGCACCGCCGCCCCGCGGACATGCGCCACAGCCGCAATCGCGGGCACGTCCTGCACTTCGAAGGTGAGCGAGCCAGGGCTTTCGCAGAACACGGCTTTCGTATTGGGCCGAAACAGCCCTTCGATGTCCGTCCCGATGCACGGATCATAATATGTGGTTTCGATGCCGTAGCGCGAAAATGTGCGATCGCAGGTAAAGCGCGTAGGCGCATAGCAGGAATCCACCATCAGCACATGGTCGCCTGCGCCGCAGACGGAGAGGATCGCCAGCGCAATGGCGTTCAAGCCGGACGAGCAGATGACGGTCTTTGTGCCGCCTTCCAGCGCCGTTACTGCCTCTTCCAGGCTACGCGATGACGGCGTGCCGCGACGACCGTAAATGTATGGAACTTTGCCTGCTTCCAGCGTGGCAAGATCGGGATAGAGTATTGTAGAGGCGCGATACACGGGCGTGTTCACTGCGCCGAAATGGTTCGCGCTCATGCGGCCGGCGTGAACGGCGCGCGTCTCCTTCTTCAGATTCTTCTCATCGGTCACGGCGTGCGAGCGTCACTCCGCCGGCGCGGGCTCAATGTGGGGATCGGCCTGCGGCTCCGCCAGCTCCAGGGGGTGAACCGGTCCCTTCCGCTCGAGAATGGGCTTCAGCGGGAAATTGAAGATCCAGGTGACCACGCCCGCCGCAGCACCGATTCCGGCGCACAGCAAGAAAAACTGTGTCTTGTCCATTTGAGTGAAGAAACTACCGATGACACCTTGCAATAGATTTCCGGTGAAGCTGGTGATGAACCACAGGCCCATCATCGCTGATAAAATCTGTGGCGGGGCCACACGAGCGACAAGCGCCAAGCCGATAGGAGACAGGTAAAGCTCTCCCATTGTGATCACGGCATAGAACGCAAAAAGCCAAAGCCAACTGGTCGTGTGGCCGGCAGGAGTTAGATGCGCCGCCACGGCCATAATGGCATACGAAACAGCCAGCATAAACAGTCCCAACGCCATCTTAGTGACGGTTGTGGGTTCCGTTCCCTTTTTCGATTGCCGTCCCCAGAACCAAACCACCAAAGGTGTAAAGAGCACAATCATCGCAGGGTTGAATGATTGGAATAGCGTCACCGGGATTTCCCAATTCAGCAGTCCTGGAATTAGGCGGCGATCTGTGAAGCCTTGGGCCCACAAGTTCATCGTGTTGCCCTGCTGCTCGTATGTTGCCCAGAAGAAGGTGACCGGGATGCATAGCAGAACAAGCGCGAACACTGCCTTCCAATCGCTTTTGGTTAACCGCTTTTTCTCAGCTGTTTTCGCCTTCAGCCGTGCGATGCGATCGGGCGGTAATGTGCGCAGCGCATTCAAATAGACCAGCAGCCCGAGTATCATTCCGACTCCGGCTGCAAAAAATCCCCACTGATACCCTACGACTTCGCCAAGTAGTGATCCGCAGATGATTGGCGACAGGAAGGCACCCACATTGATGCCAACGTAGAAGAGCGAATAGGCGCGGTCGATGCGGCTGTCGCCTTCCCGGTATAGATTGCCGACTTGTGTGGAAATATTTGGTTTGAAGAACCCGTTACCAAGAATCAGAAGAAACAATCCGATGAAAAAGAGAGAAGGCACCATCAGAATGAATTCGGCGATGGCCATCAATACGCCACCGACGATGACACTGTAGCGCTGGCCCAGCCAGCGGTCGGCGATGATGCCGCCGAAGAACGGAGTCAGATACACAAATGCTGTGTAGGTGCCGTAGATCAACGACGAAAACGGCTGGATTTGCAGAGGTGAAATCGCAAATATCGGACTGGGACCACGTGCGATCACGTGCCAGATGACCATACCGATGTAAGAGAATGCCCCACCAAGCCATTCAAAAGCGTGCTTAATCGGAAAATAGCCAGCGACGTTTTCGGCGTGGCCCGGCAGCAGCAAGAAATTGACGAGATACAGCACCAGAATGGCGCGCATGCCGTAGTAGGCAAAGCGCTCCCACATTTCGGTGGCGAAGAGGAAGCTCAGCCCGCGCGGGTGGCCGAACAGTTGCGGCGTACCGTCCCGCGTCACGTCTGCCGTTGCCATCCTGAAGCTCCCCTGAAATGTCGTTGGAATACTCTGCCCTGTCCGGACACGGAAGGAAACCGGGCTTCGCGGGGTTGTGAGGCCTAAGACAGCTCGATGTAGCGCTCCTCGCGGGAATAGGGGATGAAGCCAACGCGCTGATAAAGAGGCAGCGCGCGCCGGTGATCCAGCGTGCAGGTGTTCACCGTGTATTTGCTGATCGGCCGGGACCAGGCGAGTTCAACGGTCTGCTGCAGGAAAAAGAAACCCAGCCCACGGCCGAGGAAGTCCGGGACGAGACCGAAGTAAGCGAGATTGCAAAGCCCCTCCTTGCGAAAATCGAGTTCGGCCAAACCGGCCGGGCACCCATCCACGTGAAGGATGTACAACTCTACCTGCGGCGATTGGATAATTGCTGCCAAGCTTTCGTCGGATATCTTTTTGCGATCGACCCAGTGATATTCGCGGCCGATCACATCATAAAGATAGCGGTAGAAATGAACCGGCGGGTGCTCCGCCCGTAGCATCGCGATCTTTGCCTTCGGCCGTGGCGCGAGCAGCGACGGCTTGGCATTCATTTCGAGAAATGTGACGACCGTGGGGATGCGCTTTGCGCCTTTTGAACTGCTATCAGCGATCATCGGTTTCTATCGGTGCGTTTGGTTTCGATCCCCATTCCGCCCAAGAGCCGTCGTACAAGGCGACGTCCTTCGCGCCGGCGACCGTTAGGGCTAGAAGGTTGATTGCCGCAGTAATTCCCGAGCCGCAAGTGGTCACGATGGGCTTACCCAGTGCGACATCGTTGGCAGCAAAGATACTGGCGAGCTCATCCTTCGGTTTGAGAGTGCCACCGGGCTGAATGAGATCGGCGTAGTAGATGTTCCTGCTGCCCGGAATGTGACCGGGCGTAATGCCCGCGCGAGGTTCCTGCTCGAGGCCACGGAACCTGGCAGGAGAGCGTGCATCAGCCACCTGCCAGACTTTCGGTCCCAGATTGGCCAGCAGGTCTTGGTAGGTCCGGAGCAGCTTTTCGTTAGGCCTGGGCGTGAAATGCCTTCGGGTTGGGTTCGGGACAAGATCCTCGACCGGACGACCTTCGCGTCGCCACTTCGGCAAGCCCCCATCGAGAACGACGACTTCTTCGTGGCCCATGGCGCGGAGCATCCACCATGCCCGCGGGCTCGAGTAGATCCCCGCACCGTCATACACCACGATGAGGTTGCCGTCGCCGAGTCCAAATCTTCGCATGCGGCTGCTGAATTTGATCGCAGGCGCGAGCATGTGGGGCAGATCGGAGCTCTCATCGGACAAATCATCAATGTCGAAAAATATAGCGCGTGGGATATGCACGGAACGATATTCGGCTTTCGCGTCGCGCCCGGCGGAGGGCAGATACCAGGATGCATCCGCAATGCGAATATCCGGCGCCTCCAGATGCTGGGCGAGCCATGCCGTCGATACAAGCGGGTGCGAGGGCTCCATGTGACTATTGTATGACAGGCGTGGGCGAAGAGTGTGAGACACCCGGCGGCCGGTACCGAGCGCGATATAGGCAGACTAGTCCACTTCAGCTGCTGTGTCGTGCGCAAACGCCGACCGATGGCCCCGCGGCTTAACATTTGGAGTTGGTAGGAGCGGTGGGCCCGTCTCACTTGGGTCCGCCGCGATGAATGCTCGCTTATCCGGTGCCGGGTCATTGACCCAGTGGACATCCACTATCAGGCTGCAGCCTGCGGGGTGGAATCGCATGAGCGCGGAAGCGGTTTTCGATCTGATCGATGAGCTGGAAAGTGTCGGCTCGATCGATGAGACGTGGTCTGCCTTCATGGCGTTCGCGTGCACATTCGGCTTCACCCATGGCGGATTGGCTGACATGCCGGGTCCACATGAGCGGATCGAGGATACTACGCTTTGTCTCTCTTGGCCGGAGGAGTGGCGGCAGCGCTATTTCGAAAACAACTACATCGCCGAGGATCCCGCCAATCTGTATTTGAAGCGATCGCATACGCCATTCACCTGGGAGGAGATGCTGGCAACGCAGAGCTATACTAAGCAACAGCGCCGCATTGTCAGCGAAGCGTCTGAATTTGGCCTCTTCTCCGGTTTCATTGTGCCGCTACCTGGAGTTGGAATGGGCCCGGCCCTGGTCACGGTCGCCGGCGGACAGGTTGAATTGTCGGTGCGCAACCGGGCTGCCCTGCACCTGGCGGCGATCTACACGCATGCACGGGTACGCGTTCTCTCTAAGCGCAACGCCAGATTGGTGGCCGCGCCGCAGCTCAGTCCGCGGGAGCGAGAGTGCCTGCAATGGGTTGCCGTGGGAAAAAGCGATTGGGAGATCAGCGAAATACTTTCCATCAGCGAGAAGACCGTCAACACCCACCTCGAGCGAGTGAAAAAAAAGTGTGGCGTGCGTACGAGAACTCAGGCTGTTGTGCACGGATTGCGTACTCGGGTTATCGGCTTTGAAGTGGCGGCATAGACAGCCCGTGTAGGTCTCTCACCGACATGCTTATTACTGTGAAGACGGGCAGCGTTCCCGCCCAGCACTCGAGGGGAACGCGTGATTCATATTGTCGACCGGGCCAATCGCGCCGCGTACGCCCGCCAACTCGATGCCCTTGCGCAGATGGGCGACGCGCTTGAACCGGAGTCGCCGGAAGCCGAGCTCGGTTTCCGGCCAAGTGACCTGAGGGGCGACGCCATTCACCTCCTCGATCTGGACCAATTTGGAAATGTTCGGATCGGCGTCGCAGTGCTTGCGTCCACGCACCCGGCTGGCATTGTGATCCCAAGGCATCTACGCATCGCTAAAAGGACAGAGATCGCGAAGGTAGTGCTTGCTGTATTTGAATATTGTCTCGCCGCCGGATGTGCACAGGTGAAAATCACGCACGATGACAACTTGCTAAATAGGGCGCTTCGTACACCCAGAAAATCCACTGCTTTGCCGCTCGAAGCATCGGACAATAGGGACGTTACGACGATAGTCGAGCTGTCCTATGCGATTGTCGATACGGTCCGTACACAGCACAACCTGCAGGGCCCAGTTTTGGTGTATCAGACGGCCCCCCTTCCGCGCTCCGCGAACGACAATTGCCGGCTGCGAATTCATAGAAGCTGAAGCAGGCACGGAGTACCCGGTATCGGCGTCGGCAGATCCTGAACCGAACATACCAAATCTAGATGGGTTAGATCCCTGTTGCGTTGCGGCGCTCCTGCTCGGTATGGAACACGGGTCCCGTGCAGAGGGCGCGGCAGTGGAGATCAGGCAGCTTTATGGCGCGCGCCGATGTCATCAATGCCTATCGCCTGTTTCTGGGCCGCGTGCCGGAAGCGGAGCGCGTCGTGCAGAACAGGGCGGCGGCGCCCCTGTCCAAAATGTTGCGAGGATTTGCCGGCTCCAAAGAGTTTTCCGAGCGGGTGCTGCGGCAGCTGGCGAGCGGGTATCCGCTGCCGCATTTCCGCATCGCCGCCGTACCGGATTCTGAGATTGTTGCCTGGGCGGTGGAAACACTGCCGCTCGGTGAGCCTGCCAAGGCGAATATCGCCCTCGCAAAGACCTGGCGCGACATACTCACCCAGATCGTGTGCGATCCAGAGTTTCCGGAGAATTTCGGCCCGTCTTTCGACGAAGAGTTGCTGGCGCTTCTGCGCCGGCGTCAGGCCGCAGTCCCCCTCGAGTATAAGGGGCGCGAAATCGTCGGCGGCGTGGAGGAAACCGCGATCTTCGAAATCCGCGGGTGGGCCGCCAATCTCCTGAATCTCGAAGAGAGTCTTACGCTCGAGTTTTACCTGGACAATCTCTTCGTCGGCGTCGTTCAGACGCAGCATTTCCGGCGCGATATGCAGGAGCGCCTGGGCGGATCCGGCAATTTCGGATTCCTCTTCAACGTGCCGGCCGCGCATCATCCCGATCTGGAAGTCGAACGGCTGCTGACGGTTCGCGATTCGGTGTCGCGAATGCCGATCGCCCCTCCAATACGCGTGCGTCTTGCCCCGACGGAAGCGCTCGATTCGCTTTTCCGCCTCCACAAAGAAGTGGAATCGCTCGCCACCAGCATCGAACGGCTTCAGGCAGCTCTGCCGCGCGTCATCGCAGACACGGAATACCCGCTCGCAATGTACGATGCGTACCGGAAGGCAGCGCGCAACGAGTTGATGGCAAATCGCGTGTCGCAGGCGGAAGAAGCTGCTTCGCTGGCGTACCAGCCCACGTTTTCCGTCGTCCTCTCCAAGGAAGACGTGCCATCGCGGATGCTCTCTTCGATCAACAGCCTTCGCCGCCAGACCTACCGGAATTGGGAATGTATGGTCTGCATCCCGCAGCTTGATGACGAAGTGCGTTCGCAATTCGAGACATTGTGTGCGAACGACGGTCGCATTCAGGTTGTCGACGTCAGTACGGAGGCGAAAGCCTGGGAGAAGGCGAACGCGGGCCTTGAGCGCGCCAGCGGCGATTATATCCTGTGGCTGAAGGAGGGCGACCTCCTCAGTGCGGACGCCCTGTTCGAAATGTCCCGCGTGCTCCAGGAGAGAAAGCCGGGCTTGATTTATTTCGATGAGGACCTTTTCGAAGGTGAGGGGAACACCCTTCGCTATCTTTCACCTGTACTGAAGACCGCGCCAGACCGGGATTTCCTGCTTGCCACCGATTACATTGGCAATGCGTTCGTCTGTTCGCGACGCATTGTTAAGGAAGCTGGCGGCCTGCGTGGTGAATTTGGCCTCGCCTGCCATTATGACCTCGTCTTCCGTCTTCTGGAGCAGCTGAAACCAGATGAGCTTCTGCACCTCGAACGCATTCTTTACCACCGCCTCGCGCCGTCACAGTTGGAGGAAGGCGCGCAGATGTCTGCCAGGAACGCCGATTTCATTGCTTGCGGGCGCGCGCATTTACAACGCATTGGCTCTGCGGCGGAGATAGAACCGCATGAGGACCCGTACGGCATCCGGCGCCCCAGCTGCCGGCGAGTGGTGTGGCCGCTGCCCGAGCCTCCACCTCTTGTGTCGATTATCATTCCCACCCGCGACCGCGCGGATTTGATGGGCCCGTGTCTGCAGAGCGTTTGGGATTCGCAAACCCACTATCCGCGTCCTTTCGAACTCATCATCATGGATAATGAGAGTTGCGAGCCGGAAACGCTCCAACTGTTCGAGCGCGCGGCGCGTGAGCATGGCGCCAAGGTCATTCCGTTTCACAGCGCCTTCAATTGGTCCGCAATCAATAACCATGCTGCGCGCCGCGCCGAAGGAGACATCCTCCTCTTCCTCAACAACGATACCCAGGTATTAACGCCGGACTGGATACGCGAACTTACCTCCAATGCCATACGCCCCGACGTGGGCGCCGTAGGGGCGCGCTTGCTGTATGAGGACGGCACGATCCAGCATGGCGGCGTGGTGTTGGGCGGTCGAGCGGTACATGAAGGAGGCGGTCAGCGGCCGAGCGACGGTGGGTATCTCGGCAGGACCGCGCTGCAGAGGAACGTATCCGCCGTGACGGGAGCGTGTTTAGCGACGCGCAAGGACATCTTTCTTGAACTCGGCGGTTTCGATGAGATGAACCTGAAAGTGGCGTTTAACGACATCGACTACTGTCTCAAGATCCGCGCCGCAGGTTATTCGGTCATCTACACACCGTTCGCGACGCTTTATCATTTCGAGTCGAAGTCCCGCGGTCTTGATAACGATTTTGAGAAGCGCCTGCGCAGTCAGAGCGAGTTTCGAACCATGAGCGCGCGATGGGGCCGTGCCATCGAATGCGATCCGTTCTACAATCCGCGCTTCAACCGAACCGGCCGTCCGTTCACGCGGCTGCGCTCCCAACAGGTCATCTCGATGCCGCCGGAGCTGCAGAACGACGAGGAGGAACTCTGGAAGGAGGAGTAAAGCTCCGGCCTGACGGAGCCCATCTATGGAGATTATCCCCCAAGCCGTAGTTCCTGTGTTGCTTCTGAAGCCAAAGCGCTTCCAGGATTCGCGTGGATATTTCACCGAGCTTTATAGTCGTCGTGCGGCTGATGCAGCCGGCCTTGGGTTTGAGTTCGTGCAGGACAACATGTCGTTTTCTAAGGAGCGGGGCACGATCCGGGGACTGCATTTCCAGACAGATCCGTCTCAACAAAACAAGCTGGTCAGTGTGCTCTCAGGGGCAATTTTTGATGTGGTGGTGGACCTCCGGACCGGTTCGCCGACCTATGGCCAGCACGTGGCGGCTGAGCTATCGGCGGAGAATGGGCTCCAAATGCTGGCGCCGCGCGGCTTTGCCCACGGCTTCTGCACTCTGGCCCCAAACACCCGGGTGCTATACAAAGTTGACAGCTTCTACGATTCCGAGCGCGATTTCGGCCTGCGGTGGAGCGATCCGGTACTTGGGATCCAGTGGCCGGTTAACGAAAACGACGCGAGGGTTTCGTCGAAGGACAGGGTACAGCCGCTCCTTTCGGAGTTGCCGCAGTACTTCACACATCCGGATGCGCGAAAATGAAGCTGCTGATCACCGGTGGCGCGGGATTCATTGGTTCAGCGGTCGCGCGCCTTTGCCTCGAGAAGCAGCTCGCGACCGTCGCCGTGCTCGATGCGATGACTTACGCGGCAAGCCCGCAAACCCTTTCCTGCTATACCGGGCGTAGAGACTTCGTCTTCTTTCATTCCGATATTCGCGATCCGCAGGCGGTGACCGCCGCGTTTCATGAATTCGAGCCCGACGCGGTCATGCATCTGGCGGCTGAATCCCACGTCGACCGCTCGATCGATGAACCGGCAGTGTTTGTGCAAACCAACATAGTTGGCACGCAGGTGTTACTGGATGTCACGCTGTCGTACTGGCATGCAATGGGCCGCGAGAAACGAGAGCGCTTCCGCTTTCACCATATCTCAACCGACGAAGTGTTCGGCTCTTTACAGGCCGACGGGCTGTTTCGGGAAGACACGCGATATGATCCGCGGTCACCCTATTCGGCATCGAAGGCAGCATCAGACCATCTTGTAAGAGCTTGGTATCATACCTTCGGTCTGCCGGTTGTGCTCACCAACTGCACTAACAACTACGGTCCGTATCAATTTCCTGAAAAGTTGATCCCGCTCCTGATTTTGCGCGGGCTGTCGGGCCAGCCCATGCCGGTCTATGGCGACGGGAGAAATGTGCGGGACTGGCTTTTCGTGGATGATCATGCGGATGCGCTATGGCAGGTGCTCGTGAAAGGCCGCCCGGGCGAGACGTATGCGATCGGCGGTATGGCGGAGCGCGAGAATATCCAAGTCGCCGAAGCCGTGGCCGCCCTCCTCGATGAGTTTGCGCCTGCAGAGAAACCGCACAAATCTCAGATTCAGCTGGTTGCCGACCGGCCCGGGCATGATCGTCGCTATGCCATGGACTGCAGCAAGATCCGACGTGAACTTGGTTGGGAACCGCGGCATTCCTTTGAGGAAGGCCTTCGCCGCACGGTGAAATGGTACGTCGAGAAAAGGACCTGGTGGGAACCGATCCTGAAGAACACCTATCGCCTCGAGCGGCTGGGTGACACCCTTGCTTGACGTTCTTGTGCTGGGCAAGACCGGACAGTTGGCCAAGTCGCTGGCGCGTTTTCGTCCCCAAGACTGGAGATTGGATTTCGCAGATCGCCGGCAGATCGATCTTGTCTCTCCCGATACTGCGGCACTCGCGGTTATGGAGCGAAAGCCAGCGCTGGTGATCAACGCCGCGGCCTATACGGCGGTGGATCAAGCCGAGGCTGAACCAGAACTCGCCATGCGCATCAATGGGCAGGCGCCTGGGAGCATTGCGCAAGCCTGTGCCGAGTTGAACGTCCCATTCGTCACCATTTCGACTGATTACGTGTTCGACGGAACGAAGCACGATGCCTACAGTGAGGAAGATGAAGTGTGTCCGGTTAGCGTGTATGGCCTCAGCAAAGCGGAGGGCGAGCGCCAGGTACGGGCGGCGCACAATTGGCATCTGATTCTCCGCACGTCATGGGTGTTCAGCGCTTTCGGGCGCAATTTCGTCCGCACAATGCTGCGCCTCTCCGAGAAGGAGCAGGTCGTCAATGTTGTAGCCGACCAGCGTGGCAGGCCGACGGCGGCAAGTGATCTGGCAGCTGCCGTGATCACGGCAAGCGGGACTCTTCTGAGGGACCGTACAGTCGCGGGGACCTATCATGTGGCCAACGCCGGAGCGGCGAGCTGGCAGGCATTCGCCGCCGCTATTTTCGGTGGCGCAAAAGAACGTGGCCTGAGAGTGCCGAAGGTCCACGCTATCGACAGCTCCGAATATCGGACGCCCGCTCGCCGCCCGGCCAACTCCGAGCTGGCAACAGGCAAATTCGAGCGGATCTTTGGCTTGGAGTTGCGGCACTGGCGTGAGCCACTCGCGGAGGTGCTTGACGAATTGCTGGTCTGTCCGCCAGCGTCACCATCAGTTGAGGTTGAGTGAATGGCAATCACCCGGGGGATCGTTCTGGCGGGCGGATCGGGCACGCGTCTTCACCCGCTCACCATCGGCATCAGCAAGCAACTGCTGCCGATCTACAATAAGCCAATGATTTACTATCCGATTTCGACGCTGATGCTCGCGGGCATTGCCGACATTCTCATCATCACTGCCCCGGAATACCGACACCAATTCGAACAGTTATTGGGAGACGGTGCGCGCTGGGGTATGCGATTCACCTATGCCGTACAGCCGCGGCCTGAAGGACTTGCGCAGGCTTTCATCCTTGGTCGCCAGTTTCTTGATAGCGGCCCTGGCGCGTTGGTGCTGGGCGATAACCTGTTCTACGGCCATGGCCTGACCGACCTCGTGCGGCGAGCAACGGCACGCGAAAAGGGCGCCACCATTTTCGCGTATCAGGTTGACGAGCCGCGGCAATATGGCGTCGTGGCGTTCGACGGCGAGGGCAGGGCGGTGCATCTCGAAGAGAAGCCCAACGAACCGCGCTCGAACTGGGCAGTTTCGGGCGTCTATTTCTACGACGCGCGCGTGTGCGAGATTGCGGCATCGCTCAAGCCCTCCGCTCGTGGGGAGCTTGAGATTACGGATGTGAACAGGGCGTATCTGGAGAGTGGCGATCTGTATGTCGAAAAGATGGGCCGCGGCTTTGCCTGGCTCGATACCGGCACCCATGACTCCCTCGTGGAAGCCTGCACGTTCGTGCAGGTGCTGGAGCGCAGGCAGGGGACCCGCGTCTGCTGTCCAGAAGAGATCGCGTTTCGCAATGGCTGGATCGACCACGTGCAGCTTTCCGGCCTCGCGCAGCCGTTGCTCAAAACGGGTTACGGCCGTTACCTCGATCAACTCGCGCGCGAGCAGGAGTGAGTCCTAGGAGGTCGGTTCAGTCGCGGCGCGGGTGCGCGGCAATATTGGATTGGCGTGGTGCGCGCGGAGCAGTTCGCCGCTCTCTTCAGAGAGCGTGCCGATGGGAACATCGGCTGGCGTCGCTGCGTGACGCAACTTCTTCCAAAATGAACGCTGAGCATGGGTGAGCCCGCGCCGCTGCTCATCCTCGACATGGTGATGCTGAAGGGATGCTTCGATGCTTCCATGAGCAACGGCGGCTTGCGCGCTGAGACCGTTAGCGCCCAAATCCGCGAGGCGCCGAACGAGATGGGAAATGCTGGTCTTCGGCTCCCGCAGCAGCCTGCGGTGTGAAACTACGATGGAGGGCACGCCGCGCAGCGAGATAAGCGCCTGCCGATTGTACGCTTCCCACAAGGCGACGCCGAACGAAATGGAAAAACCGTTCCGCACAGCGAGGCTCATCGCCACTTCCACCGGATCCCGGACGATCATCACCGCAACAGCTGTTTTTGGCAGCGCGGGAAGAAACAGCGGAAGCAGAAAGCAGAGCCGCGGGTCCTTCAATACGGCAACCGGATGCGCCAGCAGATCAGCCAACACGGAAGTGGCGAAGGCCTGCTGCACCGACCGGACGTACGGCTCGTCCCACGAGGGCTGGAAGTCCACGACGTCGTGCCAACGGCATCCAACCGCTCTCAGTGCCGGCTCCGTCAGGGACAGGAAATCGGTACGTTCGAGGAGCCCCAGTGGTCTCGGCCGACCGCCCGCGGCCAGTGCGGCATCGCCGAACCAGGCACCCGCCCGAACCAGCACTTCCGTAAGCGCGGTGGTGCCGGAACGGTGCATGCCTAGAACGAGGATGACCTGACTCATCTCCGCCGCATACCGCAGCGCGGACCTTCTGCGCCACTAATCGACCGGATCCATCTCATAGGCGTCGGGGCCAACCAGCCTGTCGAAATCAGCCTTCAGCCCGGGAAATTTCTTCATCCGTTTCGTGATTTTGCGGGGGTGGGCGCGGTACAAAGCCAGTGCGGTTTCGGCATTGCCCTCGAAAAGCGCCTTCCACCACAAGCGCGCCGCGCCTTCCGCAAAATCGGCGACGTCGGCAGCCAAATACTGCTCCAGCATTGAGACCACCGTGTGATTGACGATGTCCGTGGTGACATGCACCTCGTCATTGTCGAAGGCGGTTTGCCGATCAGCATAGATGATGCGCTCATAGCTCGGGTAGTAGTCGATGCGTGGGAACTCGTGGCGCAAATGCTCCACGACTGCGCGCAGAACACTCTTACTGTAGCAATTCCGGACGATGATTGGATCGGTGGAAAACGTGGCGCCAAGCGAGACCGGCGAAACCGTCAGAATCACGTTGATCGACGGATTGACCTCGAAAAACTTGTTGAGAATGTAGCGCCCCTCCTTGAGGCATTCTTCGAAAGAGAAGAGGACAAGCTCGAAGCGCTCGTCGCGCATCAGGGTGCGCGGCGGGATCTCGTTGAGGAACAGGCCTGAGTTTGTGTCACGCCACGATTCAACGAGCCCGAAGGTAATGATCGCCACATCTGCCGTGGTGATCGATTTATAGGCGCCGTTGACAGCCAGCCGGCGTTTCAGCGCCGTTTCGTAATCGACCAGCTCGTTCATGCGGACATGCAACTGGCCATCCCAGAACTTGCCGCCGTGCGGGATCAGCGCGCTTTCGATTGGCTTGTCCGAAAAATCGCCGAATGCCCAGCGGATTTCATTGGCGATGGAAAACGGCGTGTATTTGTTCAGCGCACCCGTATCCTTGCCGACCAGGCCCAACGCTTCGGCGGGAAGGGTGAGGGCCGGAAGGGCAAAGCCGAATTCTCCAAGCGCGTTCTCCACATGGCGGGCAAAGCAGCTGCCCACCGTGAAAATGGTCGCGCCCTTCCGGATCCTGAAGCTCGGGTTGCAACTGAGGTCGAGCGTCTTCGCGGGCTTGCCACCTTTGCGTGATGCCGGCGTAGTCTGGCTGTTGCGGGCAGCCCTGCGGAGCGCCTCTCGAATAGGATAAGCTTCGAGCGGCATGGCGCTCACCTCACCGTTGCAAAACAGCCATTGTGGTTGGCCATCATGTACCT
>JBJMVL010000058.1:0-9686 GCA_045810735.1 Alphaproteobacteria bacterium | reverse complement strand
CTTCTCCGCATTCACAATCAGTGTACTCAAGTGCCGGCTCATATAACGGCGGTTGTGAAGACCGGTGAGCTGATCGGTGATCGCCATCTCCAGGCTCAGCTGCACATTGTAGCGCAGCCGGTCCGCGTAGCGCTTCTTGCGCAGCTGGGTGCGCACGCGTGCGATCAGCTCGTTTCTGTCCAAGGGACGCGTGAGGTAGTCGTTGACCCCCATTTCGAGCGCCTGCGTCAGCTTGCGCCGGTCGCCGTCGCTCACCAGCACGAGAATGGGAACGTTGCGGCCTTCCGGAAGCGAGCGCAGCTGCGAACACAGCCGCAAGCCGTCGAAGCCACGCAAACCGAGACTCACCATGATCAAGTCCGGTTCGTCCCCCCGCACCCGCACGAGCGCTTCCTCAAACGCATCGACAGCGAACACCTCGTTGTCGGGTTGCAGCGTATCCCGGAACCACGCCGCCACCTCCGGCCGGTCCTCGATAATCAGAATCCGCCCGACAGGCGCGGCCGTCTCTATGAGAGTCTGCGCCGGATCGATCAGGCCCATGCTCTGACCCGTCTCCTCGCGCATGCGCAACTCGTCAGTCATCATCTTCAGCCGCACCAGGCTGCGGACACGGGCGAACAACGCGGCGTCATCGACCGGCTTGGTGAGGAAATCGTCGGCGCCGGCCTGCAGGCCGGCGACGCGATCGGCGGGCTGGTCCAACGCCGTGACCATCACTACCGGCAGGTGCGCCGTCATCGAGTTCTGCTTGATGCGGCGGCAGACTTCGAAGCCGTCCATGCCGGGCATCATCACGTCAAGCAGCACGATGTCGGGCTGCTGCTCTTCAATCCTGGCAAGTGCCTCCAGGCCGTTCAAGGCGGTCGCGACCTCAAAATACTCGGCCGTGAGCTTCGCTTCGAGAAGTTTAACGTTGGAGAGAATATCGTCGACTACGAGAACCCGGGCGGTCATGACACCTAGCCGATGAACCGGCGCACGGTATCGAGGAAACTTGTTACCGAGATCGGCTTGGAAATGTACGCCTCGCACCCCCCCTGACGAATCACTTCCTCGTCGCCTTTCATCGCAAATGCGGTCACAGCCACTACCGGAATAGCTTTCAGCGAATCATCTTCCTTCAGCCATTTCGTCACTTCAAGACCCGAGACCTCTGGCAGCTGGATGTCCATCAGGATCAGGTCCGGGTGGTGCTCGCGCGCGATGTCCAGCGCCTCCATTCCATCTTTTGTTTGAAGGATGTTGTAGCCGTGCGCGTCGAGAAGATCGTGGAAGAGCTTCATGTTAAGCTCATTGTCTTCGACGATGAGCACGGTCTTGGTTCGTACGTCCATCCCGATCTCCACAGCCCCGCGCGCGCCCGCGACAAACGCCCGCTGCCCCACCGCCGGCACTTACGCTCCTCGCCTGCAAACCACGCGAGGATGCGGTTTGGCTAGTATTACGCCCAATGTCTTAACGGTCTCTTGACATTTAGCGTCCGGAGCAGCCAACCCGTTCGCAGGATTATGGATTTTCTCGCGGAGAGCGCCACGACCCGGTTAATAGCGGAGACGGTCGCGCTGAAGTGCCTGACGTTTATCGCAGGCACACCAGAGGCCCTGAGCCGGTTTCTAACCGCGTCTGGCGCCAGCGCCGAGATGATCCGCGAGCACGCCGACGATCCAGGATTTCTGTCGGCGGTGCTGGATTTCATTTTGTCGGACGACGACTTGCTGACCGAGTTTTGTGGTGCCGAATCGCTGTCGGCACGTAGCATTCACCTAGCCTCTGCTGCTTTGGGCGGAGCCGCATGCGGATAGGCGTCGATCTCGGGGGCACCAAAATCGAAGTCCTGGCGCTCGCGCCGGACGGTTCAGAGCTGCTGCGCGAACGCATGCCCACACCGCGCGACTCTTACAATTCGGTCGTCACTGGCATCTGCGGGCTGGTGCTGGATGCAGAGGCCAGACTCGGCCGGCGCGGTACCGTGGGTCTCGCCATCCCCGGCATCGTGAGCCCAAAAACGGGACTGGTGAAAAATGCCAATTCCATCCTGCTGATCGGGCACCCGCTGGACAAGGATTTGAGTGTCGCGCTCAATCGCCCGGTTCGCGCCGCCAACGACGCAAACTGCTTTGCGCTGTCCGAAGCAACCGATGGCGCGGCCGCCGGATGCCAGATTGTGTTCGGCATCATCGCGGGCACCGGTGTCGGTGGCGGCGTATGCATCAACGGCAAAGTGCTGGGTGGCGCGCATGCGATTGCCGGCGAGTGGGGCCACAATCCGCTGCCCGCTACAACGCCCGATGAAATCCCCGGCCCTAAATGCTACTGTGGCAAGCGCGGGTGCATCGAAAGCTGGTGCAGCGGGCCAGCGCTCTCAGCGCAATTCGAGTCCGTAACAGGGCGCAAGCTCAGGCCCACGGAGATTGCGACAGCAGCGCGAAACGGCGATGCCACAGCGGCACAGATAATGGACACCTATCTAGATCGCTTCGCGCGCGCCATTGCAACGCTGGTCAACATTCTCGATCCGCAAGCCATCGTGATGGGGGGCGGCCTTTCGAATATCGAGCAATTCTATACCGAGCTGCCGCAGCGGGTGGAACGCTATGGCTTCAATCCCGAAGGTGAGACGGTCATCGTGCGGAACCGGCATGGCGACTCCAGCGGCGTGCGCGGCGCCGCTTGGCTCTGGGGAAGGGGTGACGCCGAGCACTGATCTTCGACTACACTTCCGCCATGGATGGATTCTGCCGCGATTGTCTGGCCGATGCCGTAGAACGTGCGGCGCGATGCAAGGCGTGCGGCGGGCATCGCATCGTTTCGCATCCGGAGCTCGGTACGCTTTCCATAGCGCATCTGGATTGCGACGCGTTCTATGCGGCGATAGAGAAACGCGACGATTCCTCACTCGCGGGCAAGGCCGTCATCATTGGTGGCGGCAAGCGCGGTGTGGTGTCGACTGCCTGCTACGTCGCGCGCACCTATGGTGTGCGCTCGGCGATGCCGATGTTCCAAGCCCTACAACTGTGTCCGAATCCCATCATCATCAAACCAAGCATGGCGAAATACGTCGATGTGGCGCGGCACGTCCGCGCGCTCATGCGCGAGCTGACACCGCAGGTCGAGCCGCTTTCGTTAGACGAAGCCTATCTCGATTTGTCCGGCACCGAACGTCTTCACGGCGCCAGCCCGGCCACGACGCTTGCGGCACTCGCTCTGCGTGTCGAACGCGAAATAGGGATTACGGTTTCCATCGGACTCAGCTTCAACAAGTTTCTTGCGAAGCTTGCCTCTGATCTCGATAAACCGCGCGGTTTTGCGGTGATCGGCCGGACGGAAGCAACAGCCTTCCTGCGCGACAAGCCAATCTCGTTCATCCGCGGAGCTGGTGCATCGCTGCAATCACGACTGGCGAAAGACGGCATCACCGGCATCGGCCAGTTGCAGGACGCCAGCTCTCGCGAACTCGCGAAACACTACGGCAGTACCGGATTATGGTTGCACCGGCTCGCGCACGCGGACGATACACGAAAAGTCGATCCGTCGGGCGAGATGAAGAGCATTTCTTCCGAAACCACCTTCGAAACCAATCTACGGGAATTTCGGGCGCTGGAGCGTATTCTGTGGCGGCAGTGCGAGCGTGTGGGCGCGCGCGCCAAGGCTTCGGGATTGGGCGGGCGGACGGTCGTGCTCAAGCTGAAGACCGCGGCGTTCCGCACGCGCACACGAAGCATGTCCCTGGATGACCCGACGCAGTTGGCTGACCGCATCTTCCGTGTCGCGCGCGACGCGCTCAGGCGCGAAGCCGACGGCACTTCGTTCCGGCTGCTCGGCGTGCGGTTGCACAACATCTGCCCGGAAACACAGTGCGACCCGGCCGATCTGGTCGATCGCGAAGCTGCGAAGCGCGCCTCTGCGGAGCGCGCCATGGACAAAGTGCGGGCAAAATTCGGCGAAGCAGCCGTCGGCAAGGGCCGCGCCTTGCGCTCAGCAGCCTGACCGCAGGCGCTCGACGCGCACAAGCTTCACTCTCAATGTGAACTGCTGATAGACTAAAGATAGCGACCCGAGCACTCCGTTTGCGTAGAGATGCGCGGCGACCTCGGATGCCGGAAGCTCGCCCCGTTCCGGAAAATAGCTGATCAGAATTGGCCAGACCCGGCCTTTCAGCAGCCCCGCCGGATCTCTCGCCAGTTCGCGCGGCCTAGACACAGGCGAGCCAATTCTCACCGCGGCGGTGACCAGCGCATCGCGGCCGCCGCCCTGAAAGACGGTATGGTTTTGCAAATCATGTCCGCGGAATGCCGCTTCAAGCATCGCGCGAGCGAAAGCGGCGGGGAACACCGTACCACGCGGAAGTACAAGCGGCCTCTCCTTCGATGTGAACGTGACACGACCAGCGCCAGAAGAATCCAGGCGCGCGGCACCGTCGTGCACTTC
Organism: Alphaproteobacteria bacterium; assembly: GCA_045810735.1. Classification (GTDB taxonomy): domain Bacteria; phylum Pseudomonadota; class Alphaproteobacteria; order Micropepsales; family Micropepsaceae; genus Rhizomicrobium. The sequence continues at coordinate 5,255 of JBJMVL010000058.1, read as the reverse complement.
CATGCCGTTGCCACTTTGGGTGTTGCGCACATGGAAGTTCAGCGTTCGCCCATCGGCGCTTTCCCGGGTATCGATGATGAAGTCCGTGCGGATTGGGCGGCCGTCCTTGTAGGTGGTATCGGACAGCGACCGCTGAACGGTATGAGTGCCGCCGCATCCTGAATGTGCCTCGATTACTGTGCGGCCATGGGCCGTCAGCAGATAGCCCGACGTGCGCGAGAGTGAAATCTCATAAATTTCCCGCGTTGATAGCGCCGGCGATTTGTCTTTCCCGGCCGCATTTCCTGCAAGCACAATCGCGAGGATTGCTGCAGCACCGCACGTCCAACGCAGGATCATTAGAACAAGATTATCGCCCGGTTGAATATGGCCGCAAGACAATGCGAGAGTGCAGCCCGATCCATGCGGGGAGAACTTTGTGCGATACCGGTTATCCATTCTGACAACAATTGCATGTGCGCTTACGGTGGCATCGCCGGCCGGTGCGCGGCAGGTTTACTCCGCGAAGGCTATCAGTTTCGCCGCGAGCAAGCCGGTTCGGACGCTGGCCTCCGCGGCGAACAGTGCTCCGGCGCGCATTCACCCGCGCATCAATCCGCTCGCCGCGCAGCCGGATCATGGGCAGCGTGGCACCTGGACCCGAGGCCGGGCGCCCGCTGACCCGCTCGCCGGACAGTCGCACAACCCGAGCGGCCAGACCCCACCGCTCGACATCCGCTTCAAGGGCATCGGCAACCCCTTCGCCTGCGGTGGCTGCAGCCCGCCGGACGCCAATGGCGACGTGGGGCTTTTGGAATATGTGCAGATCGTCAACGCGACAAAGATCGGCGTTTTCAACAAGGTGACGGGCAAGCTGGTCACGCCCGCTTTCGACCTCGGCTCGCTGTGGGACAGCGGAACGTGCACCGCGAATGAGGGCGATCCCGTCGCGCTGTTCGACAACCTTGCGCAGCGCTGGGTGTTCAGCCAGCTGGCCTCACCGCATGATGTGTGCATCGCGGTATCGCAGACCTCCGATCCGCTTGGCGCGTATTATCTGTATCTCTTCGATCTGGTTGATTTCCCGGACTACTTCAAGCTGGGCACCTGGTCCGACGCCTATCTCGCCTCGGCGAACCAAACGAGCTATACCGCCTACGCGTTTGACCGAACGAAAATGCTAGCCGGCGATCCGAAAGCGGGTTTCGTCCGGTTTAATGGCGAAACCAACCTTCTCATGCCTGCAAATGTCAGCGGGGCGGCCTCGCCCACCCCGGGCGGCTACTTTTTCACCTTCAAGGACGATTCCTTTCATGGCGGCGCGGACCGGATCGAGCTGTTCCGGCTTACACCCAACTTCCGTCACACCGAAAAAAGTACCTTCGAGCTGGTGAAGACGTTCAACATCGCGCCTTTCACCTATACTGTCTGCGGCTTCTTCAATTTCGACTGCATCCCGCAGAAAGACACGGCGGTCCGGGTGGACGCCGTCAGCGAGTGGCCCATGCAACACCTGGCTTATCGTCAGATCGGCGCGCAGGAAGAACTTGTCGGCAATTTCACCATCGGCGGCGGAACGGCCAGCCCTGGCGCTGCCGTTCGCTGGTTCGAGCTGCGCAACACCGGCCGCAAGTGGAAACTGATTCAGGAAGGCACGCAGGATCTGGATGACGGTCTCAACCGCTTCATGGGAAGCATCGCCATCGATCAGTCGGGCGACATCGCGATCGGCTACTCTGCCTCCAGCGGAAACGACTATCCAAGCATCCGCTATGCGACGCGTACGCCCGCCGACCCGCTTGGCACCCTAGGCCCGGAGCAGGTCCTAAAAGCGGGAAAAGGTTCGCAGACCAGCTCGGATCGTTGGGGCGACTACACGGGAATGGTTGTGGATCCCGTTGGCGGCTGCCAGTTCTGGTACACCAATGAGCTCTACAACGTGAGCTCGCCTAGCAACTGGCAGACGGAAGTCGGCGCCTTCACTGTTCCCGAATGCGCACAGCACTGAGCTGAGACGCATCACGCGGCGTCGTGGCTGCGCAAGGTACTGTAGAGATCGGGGCGGCGGTCGCGAAACAGGCCCCAACTGGCGCGCATTCTTGCGATCTCGTCGACATCGAAACTGGCGGTGACCACGCCTTCTTCGCTGCGGCCGAGCTCCGCAACGATCGCCCCCATGGGATCGGCGATGAATGACGAGCCGTAGAATGTCATCTCGCCCGCCTGCCCTTTTTCGGTACCGGTGCGATTGCTCGCCACCAGTGGCACGTAATTGGCGCCGGCATGGCCCTGCATCACCCGCCGCCAGTGATCGCGCGAGTCGACCGGCGGCGCCGGCGGCGGCTCGGTGCCTATGGCAGTCGGATAGAACAACACCTCGGCCCCCATCAGCGCCATGGCGCGCGCGGCTTCCGGAAACCATTGATCCCAGCAGATCCCGCACCCCAGCACGCCAAACTTGGTGTCCCAGACTTTGAATCCAGTATCGCCGGGCGTGAAGTAGAACTTCTCCTGATAGCCCGGGCCGTCCGGGATGTGCGACTTACGGTAAAGGCCGAGCACCGTGCCATCAGCGTCGATCATCGCCAGCGAATTGAAGTGTACGCGGCCGGCTCGTTCGAAAAAGCTGAGCGGCAGCACAATGGCGAGTTGCTTTGCCAGCTCCGCGAATTCGGCGATCAGCGGATTGTCCTTGAACGGCTTCGCCAGCTCAAAGTGATCGGCACATTGGTCCTGGCAGAAGTACGGCGTCTCGAACAGTTCCTGCAGCAGAACAACATTCGCACCGCGCCCCGCCGCGGCACGGACCATCTCCTTCGCACGCGCAATGTTCTTCGGAACATCCCACGAGCAGGCAAACTGGGTAGCGGCAAGCGTGATGTTTCTCATGCGGCAGGTTCCTGCTGGGTAATACAGTGGATCCCGCCGCCGCCCTGCACGATATCGAGCGCGTCAATCTGGAGAATATCGCGAGCGGGGAAGCAATCGGCCAGCACGGCGCGCGCCTTTTCATCGTTCGGATCGTCGAAGGCCGGCATCACGACACCACCATTGGCCAGATAGAAATTGACGTAGCTTGCTTGCAACGGTCGCCCGCGCCAGTCGCTGCGCCCGGTTCGCGGCTGCGCAAGCTCGATGAGTTCCAGCGCGCGGCCTTCTGCATCCCGCGCGTCTTTGATGCGCCGAATAGCCTCCCTCACCGGCGCGTGATCCGGATGTGATTTTGAGGGCACGCCGATCAGCACGCGGCTCGGCGCCACAAAGCACGCGATGTTGTCAACGTGCCCGTCGGTCTCTTCATCGGAGAAACCGTCGCCCAGCCAAATCACCTTCCGCGCGCCCGTCCATAGGGCCAGTCCTTCTTCAATCTGCTGCTGTTTCAGGTCCGGATTGCGGTTCGGGTTTAGCAGGGTTTGTTCGGTGGTCATCAGGGTGCCTTCGCCGTCGACATGAATAGCACCGCCTTCGCAGACGAAGGGCGCACGATAGACCGGCAGATCTTCACGTTTCAGCACGCGCGTCGCGAACTCCGCATCGTGATCGTAGTGCTGGTATTTGTTTCCCCAGGCATTGAAGCGCCACTGCACGCCGGCGCGCGCGCTGCCGGGACCAAGAACAAAGGTAGGGCCGCTGTCGCGCGCCCAGGAATCGTCCAGCGGCGCTTCGAAGAATTCGACTTTGCCGGCGCAGGCGAGCTTCGCTTCACAATGGTCCTGTGGTCGCACTGCCATCACGACCGGCTCAAAGGCGGAAATCGCGCGCGCCACGCGCGCATGAGCCTGCCTGGCGCGCAACAAACCGTCCGGCCCATCCCACGCCTCCACGCGGCATGGCCAACACATCCATGTGCGCGCATGCGTTGCCCACTCCGCCGGCATCGCAAAACCATCGCGTGCCGGAGACGGGTTTTCGGCATCGAGCCGGTTGATCATGGCGCCGGTATAGCTATTTGCGTCGCGGGAGAAAACGTGATTGTCATCCCCGCCCGTTGCGATCCTTGGAGAGCTGCATGTCCGGAAAAATCGAAGGCCGTCTTGCGGAAATGAATATAAAGCTGCCGGAGCCGCCGGCGCCGGTGGCGAGCTATGTGCCATATGTTGTGAGTGGCAATCTGGTGTTCATTTCCGGGCAGGTGACGATGGCGGACGGCGGCCTGCAATATGTCGGCACCGTGGGCAAGGAACTTTCGTTGGAGGACGGCAAGGCGGCGGCACGGCTCTGCGCAATCAACGTATTGGCGCAGCTACGCGCGGCGGCCGGCAATCTCGATCGCGTCAAGCGCTGCGTGAAGTTGGGGGTTTTTGTGAATGCCGTTCCGGGATACGCGCAGCACCCGGAAGTGGCGAACGGAGCCTCCGACCTGATCGTTGAGGTGTTCGGCGATGCGGGCCGCCATTCGCGCGCCGCGGTCGGCGCTGGCTCGTTGCCGCGCAATGTGGCGGTAGAAGTGGACGCAGTCTTCGAGTTGGCGTGACACAACCCGCGATTACGGCGCGGATTGCCGGTCCGGCGGCGAACATTGGGCGTGCCGCGTGGAACGCGTGCGCTAATCCGGATGGCTCGACGAATCCGCATCCCTTCACGCGTTATGAGTTCTTCGCCGCACTGGAGGAATCCGGCTCGGCCACCGCGAACACAGGCTGGCGACCGTGCCATCTCGTGATTGAGAGCGGCGCCAACGTCCAGGGCGTGATGCCGCTCTATTTGAAATCCCATTCGCAGGGCGAATATGTGTTCGACTGGGGCTGGGCAGAGGCGTTCGAGCGCGCCGGCGGCGAATACTATCCAAAGCTGCAGGCAAGTGTGCCCTTCACGCCGGTTACCGGGCCGCGTCTGCTGATCGCGCGCGGCGGCGCCGCGGACACGGTGAACATCCGCCGCGCACTCCTATCGGCTGGGGTTTCCGCCGTTTCACAGCTCGGCGCCTCTTCCCTTCACATTACGTTTTTGACCGAAGAAGAATGGCGTGCCGCGGCCGCGTTGGGATTCCTGCAACGCACAGATCAGCAATTCCACTGGCACAATCGCAGCTATGTCAGCTTCGATGACTTCCTGGCTGACCTCTCTTCATCCAAGCGGAAAACGCTTCGCAAGGAGCGCGCGGCAACGTTCGCCGAAGGTGTCGAGTTCGAATGGCTTACCGGTCGCGAGATCACTGAAGCGCATTGGGACCGTTTCTTCGCCTTCTACATGGATACCGGCAACCGTAAGTGGGGCCGGCCGTACCTCACACGCGAGTTCTTTTCCCGCGCAGCCGAAACAATGGGCGAGCAGAT
>JBJMVL010000057.1:0-39725 GCA_045810735.1 Alphaproteobacteria bacterium | reverse complement strand
GGTTCGTGACGAAGAGCGGCCGTGGGATTCCGCTGACGCTCGACGGCGAAAATGCCATCGGTCCGGAAGAGCGCGTGTTGGAACTCAAGGGGCCGGAGGAGCAATTCGTCTTCGTCGATGTGCCGGAGACGCCGCTGATTTCCGTCGGCCGCCGCTTCTCCGCGCCGGCCTATTTCAACGTGCCGATGACGGCGAGCGATCGGGCCGCAATGATGAGCCGCGATGCCGACGCCTTTAACCGATGGGAGGCGGGCCAGGCGCTTGCAACCGACGTTCTGCTGGAAATGGCGGGCACCGCGAATTCCGGCATCGCGCCGCGGCCGGACCCCATTTATGTGGATGCCATCGGCGAGGTATTGGCGCGCGCTGAGGAAGACCAAGCCTTCGCCGCCGAGATGCTGATGCCGCCATCAGAAAGCGAACTCGCGCTCAAGATGACTCCGGCCGATCCCGTCGCGATCCACGAGGCGCGCACGGCGCTCATTCGCGGCGTAGCGGAAAAGCATCGCGAAGCATTCGATGCGCTCTACCAGAACCTGAATTCCAGTGGCCCTTTCGTGCCGGATGCACGATCCGCCGGCCGGCGGCGGTTGCGCAATGTTTGCCTGCGCTACGTCACTGCCGAGGATACCCATACGTCGGCGCAGATCGCCGATGCGCACTATCACTCTGCGACCAACATGACGGACATGGTTGCCGGGCTTGCAGCGCTGTCGCGGATTGATTGGCCGGAGCGCGAGACGGCGTTTGCGCATTTCTACGATCGCTTCGCCAACGATCCGCTGGTGCTCGACAAATGGATGGGGCTGCAGGCGAGTTCGCCGCTGCCCACTACGGTCATGCAGGTGCGCAGCCTGATGAACGATCCGTCGTTCGACATGAAGAACCCCAACCGGGTGCGCGCGCTGATCGGTGCGTTCTCCGGGAATCATCTTCGTTTCCATGAAGCGGATGGCTCTGGCTACAGGCTGGTGGCTGAAACCATCCGCGCTCTGGACGCGATCAATCCACAGGTCGCCGCGCGTATGGCGGCGGCTTTCGAGAACTGGCGCCGCTATGACGAAAACCGCCAATCCCAAATGCGCGCGGAACTGGAAGCCACTCTAGCCCAGCAGGGGCTCTCCTCGAACCTCTTTGAGGTCACAACAAAAATGCTGCAATAGCATCGACAGCGGCTTCTGCCATCGCAAGTATTTATATAGAAACGAATCAGGGGGCGTGCCTTTGATGGCTTCCATCGCCCTTCCGCATGCACAGCTTGCAAGCCGCGCCTTCTCTGGGGTCATGAGAGCGGCAAGCCGAAATGTTCGCTGGACTGTTCTCATTTCCATCGTTCTGATCTTCGGCAGCTTCGTTTCTGCGGCGATCATCCAGATGCGGCGCGACCGCGCACATGCGCTCAATCAGGCGGCCTTCATGGAAACTCGCCGGGCACAAGAGATTGCGTCCGATCTCGCGTCGGCGTTCGACCGCTTCGCGGCACTGGGCACAGCATTCGCCAATGCGCAGGAGAATGTCGAAACATCGGCTGCGTTGTCGGAGGCTGGCGGTCCCGCGGTGCAGAACATCGCGGTGCTGGACGGCGCCGGCGGGCTCTTGTTCGAAATGAAGCATGCGCCCAGGGAGTTGTTGCCGCTCGACAGTGGAATTTTGGCGCGTGCCATCAACGGTCCCACGGTGTTCACGGCCGACCGCGGCCGCAGCATCGTGCTTGGCTTCGCCGAGAACGGCCGGGTGATTCTCGTCCAGCTTGCCGCGCGGGAGCTGTTTCCGCGTGCGAGTATGGAAGACGATTTACTCGCCACCAGGGATGGCTTCGCGCTCGCAATCGGCCGTAATTGGCGGGAGCTGCCGTCCTACCAGTCGCTGGCAGTGAGAAACCAGCAAGTTGAAACGCGCATACTGGAAATGAAGTCTGGCCGCCGCCTGGTTGCGCTTTCGCCGGTGTCCGCTTGGCCCGTTACCGCCGTTGCTTCGGTCGAAGTGGGTGAAGCGCTGAGCGGCTGGTACGGCGCGTGGCCGCTTTATTTGTTTTTTATTCTTGGGCCGGCATTTGCGGGCGCAGGATTAGCGGTGGTTTTTGTGCGCGAATTCGAGCGGCGGACCAGGCCGGGCGCTGCTGATCGCGCTCTCAAGGCGAAGCGCAATGAGGAAGCGAGGCTTCTTATCCGGCTCGCCGATGCAGAACGGCGTGCCGTGGAAGCAGACCGGTCGAAATCGGAATTCATCACGCATATGAGCCACGAACTCCGCACACCGCTCAACGCCATTCTCGGCTTTTCTGAGGTGATGCAGCAGGAGCTGTTCGGCGCGGCAGGTCATCCCAAATACGAAGAATATGCGCGCGACATCAATCAGGCTGGGCGGCAACTCCACGCGAAAATCGACGACATCCTGGAATTTGCAAATCTGGATGCCGGGCGGCAGCCAATCGGGCTCGTGGAGATGGATTCGATTGGGGCCGTGCGGCATGCGTTGGAAGAAGTCGCGGGGCGCGCCTTTTCACGCCAGATCCGCACGTCCCTTATTGTTCCAGAAAACGCGCCGGTGCTTGCCGACGCCCAGGCACTCAAGCGAACGCTCAACAACCTGCTCGACAACGCGCTGCAATTTACCAAGGACGGCGGAACTGTCCGCGTACATATCCGTACGGAAGAAACGTCGGTCCTGATCGCAATTCAGGATAACGGTTCGGGCTTCTCCCCTGCCGAAGCCGCTCGCGCAACAGAGCCTTTCACGCGATTCGATCGCCTTGGTCATAAGACCGGAACGGGCCTTGGGCTGGCAGTTGCCAGCTCGCTTGTCCGGCGCATGGGAGGCTCGCTGACCATCTCCGGTAAAAAGGGCGAAGGTGCGGTCGCGGAAGTCCGCCTGCGCCGCGCCTAGAGATACCACTCGTATTCCACCGGCGGAATCACACGGCGAACGCGCTGCGCTTCGAGGCGCTTGGTCTCGCCGTAGAGTGCCAACGATTCCTTGCCGAAATAGGCGGGAAGGATGTTTGCCTGCTCGAGCCGCGCCAGCGCATCGTCGATCGAGAACGGCAGCGACACATCAGGCTCGCGCGACACATTGCCGACGGCCGGTGCTCCGGGATCGAGCTTCTTCTCCAGCCCATAATGCACCCCCGCCAGCACGGCAGCGAGCGCGAGGTACGGATTGGCATCGGCGCCCGCGACCCGGTGCTCAATGCGCCGTGCATCGCTTGGGCCGGCCGGCACGCGCATCCCTGCCGAGCGGTTGTTGATTCCCCAGCGGCGGTTCACCGGCGCGAACATGTCCGGCTGGAAGCGGCGGTAGGAGTTCACGCTTGGCGCCAGGAACGCCATCGACTCCGCCATGGCAGCCTGCAGCCCGCCGATCGCATGGCGCAGCCGCTCGGATCCCTCTGCGGTGCCATCATCGAAAATGTTGCGGCCGGCTGGGTCGAGCAGACTGAGATGGATGTGCAGTCCGCTGCCGGCGCGATCCGCGTAGGGCTTCGCCATAAAGGTGGCATCTAAGACATTGGCGCGCGCCGCGGCCTTGACGATCTGCTGGAGCAGCACCGCATGGTCAGCCGCAAGGCGGGCTTCGCTCTGGTGTTTGAGATTGGCTTCGAACTGGCCGGGCGCATATTCCTTGCTCGTCGCGCTGACCGGCAGGCCGGTGCGTTCGGCAGCTTCGTCCAGCGCCGACAGGAATGCCTGAAAGCGGTCGAGATCATCGACGCCGTAAACCGAGGCCGTGCTCTCGCGGGCGCCGGTGCGCGGATCGAGTGGCGGTTGCGGCGCGCCATCGGGCAGGCGCGCACGATCGACCAGATAGAATTCCAGCTCAAGCGCGCAGACGGGCGTGAGCGCGGCCTCCCGAAACTTGTCCAGAACCCGCTCCAGCACCGAGATCGGCTCGGCCGGATCGGGCTCGCCGGCCTCGTCGCGCAAGGTAAGGAACAGCTGCGCGCGGGGGCTTGCTGCGCCCCACACCAGCCGCGCCGTTCCGGGAACCGGCCACGCCGTTCCGTCCGGATCGCCATCGCCGAAGCCGCGCCCGAACGGATTGGTCATCTCGCCATGCGCGTCCAGCAGGTAGATGGAGTGCGGCAGCTGCAGCCCGCACTCGAAAATCTTGTGGGCCTCGGCGATCGGCAGTCGCTTGCCCCGCAAGGTGCCGCAGAGGTCCACCACCACCGCATCGACCGAGGCGACGTCGGGATGGCGCGCCACCAGCGCCTCGAATTCGGCTTGCGCTTCGAGCACGAAAGTCGGACGGGCAAAACCCGGAACGGAGGTGGCCTTGTTCATAAAACTTCCCGCGCGAGGCGATACCTTGGCGGGAACATCATAAAGGCCGGGCTAACGCGGCGAAAGCCGCTCCCCGCCAGCCCCCGGGAAAACCGACCCTATTCCTCGTATTCGCCTTCCGGCTCGGGCTGCGGCTCGGCCCGGCGCTGGGCCTCGGTGGTGAGCGCCCGCAGGAGCTCCTCCTCGGTCACCGCGCGATGCTGGGCGTCCTCCCGCACATCCTCTTCCGGCGTGGGCTCCGGCTCGTCCACTTCCGCGTGCTTCTGCATGGAGCGGATGAAGTCTTCCTTCAGGTCGTCCGGCTTCAGCGACTTGGCGGCGATTTCCCGCAAGGCCACCACCGGATTCTTGTCCCGGTCGCGGTCGACGATCGGCTCCGCGCCGCCGGAAAGCTGGCGCGCGCGGTAGCCCGCCAGCAGCACCAGGTCGAACCGGTTCGGCACCTTGTCCACGCAGTCTTCAACGGTAACGCGCGCCATTCAGAGGTCCTTTTGGGCGGAGGGAGAGCCGGCGGATATATAGGAACTGCCCGCCCGAGGGCAAGCTTCTTGCGGCCATGGTGCTTCTACATCTCGTACGCACCTCCCAAGAGTCCACATCTATTTGTTTTGCCGGAATCCACGTTTACCCCCCTCCCTCCGGGCTGAAAGTTCCCATTCGAACCTCCGAGAATTGGGTGGGGGTACCCCCGTTGCTGTCCCTGCCCCCTTTGGGGGAGAGGGTTGGGGTGAGGGGGTGCTCGCCCAGTATTCGGCGCGGCCTCCGTTAAGCCTCTGATCTGACGACAGAATCGCCTTGGAGTTGTTTTCACGAAAGTCGTCATCCCTCCCCCTTCCTCCCTCCGCGCAAGCGGGGAGGACCACCAAATGTGGTGGAGGGGGCGCAAAATTCCCATTCGTTTGCAGAAAACAGGGGGGAGGGGGTCCCCCTCCCTCTCACCGTCATGGCCGGGCTCGACCCGGCCATCCATCGCGCGAGCGTCCGCGAGCGGCAGATGCGATGCAGCAAGCGCGCGATCCCCGCGCCGGCCGATGAAAGCAACAGCGTGCACGCGGGGCTCGTGCTTACGGATTGAAACAACAGCGCTCGTCATGCGCCGAAGTGTAAGGCCGGAATCGCAGTGGGGTACGGATTTATTTTCGCCGTTGATTTTCCACGCCTTTTTGCCCGTGAGGTGGAGAATGGCGGTAGATCGGCGGTGCATGCTCATCGTAGCCACGTCCTTGCCCGGTAACATCCTGCCACGCCTGTTCTCGAACAGGGGGCTAGTGCAAACAGCGCAAGAACCGTGAACCTTACTTCCTACCCTTCGTATAGGCCGACGCTGACTAGGGAAATGATGGCCGCTGGCGTCACTGCATTGCCGGCCCATCTTCCGGTAGATGGAGTTTGGCAGGTGGGAGGGGCTGAAGACGCTGTGGAGGCTGTCTTGCGAGGCGCCCTTTCACGGTCCACTCCTCTTCCCATTCTTCCGCGTTCCGACGCTCGGCGTATGCAATCCAGAGTTCCTTGAGGAAAAAGGAATGCTCGCGGATTTCCTCGATGGTCAGAGTTAGCTCCTCAAGTTCCATAATCTCTTCGCGCTTCCATGCCCATTCGCGGGGCCGAAAGGACTGCGGACGTACAATCTGCGCTGATTGATGTTCCCGCTTAACGGCGGTTCCTCCGTACCACATGTCATGCACGAATCTGTTTCGGCGCGATCTTAGAGTGTTATCGAAATAGTCGATTGTTGAAATCAGCGCATCAACGCACTCAGAATCCTCAATGTGATCAACGATTCCCAGCTTTGTCGCCTGTGCAAGATCGCGAAATTCAAACAGAGTAAGGATCGCGTCGCCGACTTCCAAGTATTGGATGTTTAGACAATAGCCTAGGCAATACCGAACCTCCGCCTCCATCTCGTTCCACTCCATGCACAACGCGCCGATAGCGGTTGCGAACGGCTCAAGTTCGGCGGACAATCCAAGTCGTGGGTCTAGTGATTTGGTCATCGTGAAAACGGCCCCAGTTCGCAAGAAGCCGAAGGCTAAACCTAAAGCGCCGAAGCTGGAACTGGATTCAAATGCGTCGCCTAAACCGAGGTCGCTAACCATTACAGCAGAGGGGTTCACTTCGCATGGGGGACTATAATTTGGGGAGAGCTTACCTACCGCCCGTGTCGTTTAATTCGTGAATTCTGATTTCACCGGAAAGCCGGAGCAAAACTCTCTAGCACCTTCGCAACATTGTCGCGCAGCGAGTCGAGCGTTTCCAATACGGGAGAGTTATCGGCGAAAAGGACCGCGACGGCCTTTTCCTCTGTGATCGCCGCCGGTCCCTCCGGAGTCATCGCGACGATCCTTTCCGAGACAACACCGGTTCGCGTGTCGATGCGTCTGCCACTGATCGTCATACCCGCGGTTGTTTTCGCTTCAACATGGGTCAGTCGCTCGTGTTTGTCAGGGTTGGAGAAGTCCCTGAGCATCTCCGTCCACCTGCACCCGTAGCAGGGTTGGAGCTTCTTGATATCAGTTACATGCGCATCAGAAAGCAGCCTGATTCTCGTCCTGCGCGATCTCTCCCACGATCCCGGGCTACTACAGATTGGAAATTGGGTCATCGTTGGCTCTTGTCGTGGTGAATCCACGATCGAAAGCTCATAAACAAGGTAATCAAGCGCGGCACGAAGGTTATATGCAACCTCTCCGACTAATATCGAAATTGTTGGGTCGACAGGCAGTGGTTCATTCGCAGGCACCGAGTCTGAATGCGTGGAATCCTCGCAAACTCCACTGCTCTCGCGTCCCCCAGAGACGAACATATTGCTCTTCCGAGCCCGAAGAGTTGCTCGTGTCCGTCGCTGAAGCTCGTGAATATGATCGCGTGCTCGCGATACTCTTGCATTTGCAGCGTCAAGCGAAGGCCTCGCGCAGTTCGTCATCGAAATGTCCGCATCAGGCGGCTCGCCGAGAGACGCCTTTCCTCCGCTTGGCATAGGGTCAATTCGTGGAGGGTCCTCTCCCCGGTGGCGGCAGGAGCATGTGCCAATCTCTCATTCCCGCTTCTTGTAGGTTCTGAAGGCGCTATTGCTGACTTGGGCAGCAACGGATTGAGCAACACGTGTCCGGTCTTCATCACGTTGCTGGATTTCTGCCGTTCGGATTGCGTTTTGGATTTCGAGCGCAGCGACTTCGCGCTGCTTTAGCGCTAGCATTTGATCGCTGTGCTTTGGCGCAGAAATAGCTGAGTTCAGCGCCTCCACTTTCTCCTTATAGAGCCAATAGGGTGCAAGAAGCAGACGGGCGGCAACGATAGAGCCGAGAACGGTTAGAGCTGCTTGGGAACCAGTGACGATTGTCTCCCAGTTTGCAAGTTTTGGAACGAAATAACCACCAGCGCCGACCAGCAGAAGAATGACAATCAAAATGTATTGTGTTTGGTCGAGTGAGTGGCGGAGAGCCAACTTCACGACATCCCAATAGAACCTGAGTAGCTCCATGCCGAGACTCCTACCCTGAGTCTTAAGCGGCATGCGAGTCGTCGGTAATTCGCTCATCGCACGCGGGGATGAGTAAGCTGTTCCGGCGGGAAAATATCGTGTTGCGTTCGTGCTGAAGTAAATTCAGGCATAGGTAGCGGTCCCAGGATTTCAGGGTCACCTTGCGTTCATTCGCGAATCAAACGCGCAATGGCACGGGCGGGATGACAGGGGACTGGGGGAAAACGGGATGACGCTGCTGGAATTGTTGCTGGTTGGGATTGGCGTGCTGCTGGCGCTGATCGCCATGGGCTTGCGCTTTGCGGTCCGCGAGCTGCGCGAGATCAAGCTTCATCTGGCGGCGGAACGGGCGCATCGCGAGGGGCGCGCGCACGGTTGACTTCCCGACGAACCCTCCGCCGCTGTGCCGGTTCCGGGGGAATATGGATCGTGTCATCAGAATTCAAGGAACGGGCAAGACTCAACGCCTTGCGCCCCGCTGCCGACTCAGACGTTATGACGAGCGTGAGTGAGAGGGCTTCCATCGGTTCTGGCCCGCATAGCGCTGCGAGCGAATTTGCCCGCGCCGTGGACTTGCGTAACCGCGCGCAGTTTCTGCGCATGATCGCGACCGACTGTGTCGGCACGGAGCGCGCCTGCCTGCTCGGCATTGCCGCGCGCTACGAAATCATCGCGGGGGATTTGCAAGAAGAGATGCGGGGACGACAAGCCGCCGGCTAAGGCCGCATTTTGACTACCCAGCAAATCAATTTCTGGTTCTTTGGCAATACTGATACGATGCTCGGTGGGAGGGGCTCCCGGGCATGAATCGGCAGCAATGGTTTCTCCAAAGCCGGGACAATGCCGAAGGCACGGCCCGCATGGACGCCGATGCCCCGGCAATCCTTGCGTCCAACACGCCTTCAACCCCTCGCCAGCGCAGTCTGGCCTGGGCAATCGTTGCGACCCTCTGCATCGTATTCGTAGCAGCAGCGCCTTATCTCAAAACGCCGCTTCCGCATGTTTACGCCTTTCTGCCGGTGGCGCAGGCCATTCTGTGCGTGGCCGATCTGATCACGGCCGCTTTTGTCTTCAGCCAATACGCCGCGCAGCCGCAGCGGGCCTTGCTGGCGCTTGCGGCAGGTTATGTGCTCAGCGGACTGATCGCATTCCTTCAGACAATTGCGTTTCCCGGCGCATACAGCCCGGCTGGGCTCCTGGGAGGTATCAATGTAGCGCCGTGGCTCTATTGCTTGTGGAACACTGCGCTGCCGCTCGGCGTCTTTATCTATGCGGCGACGCCGAAGCCGGCCACAACAAGCGCTTTCAGCCGCCGAACGGCTTCCCCCATTGCAATCACATTGCTTTGCACGCTGACGGCAGCCTGTGTGCTCACATGGGGCGTGATGCTTGCGGAACCACATCTTCCGCCGCTGGCGGCGGGGAGCGTCATTGTTGGGCGGCTGACGCCGTACGCGCCCTATGCGATGATGCCCGCCGCGCTCCTCAGCTTGGCTGCGCTTGCATTGCTGCTGGTCCGCGGCCGCACGATTCTCGATCTGTGGCTCGTCGTGACGGTTGTCGCATCTCTCCCCAATATTTTGGTCCCGATCCTATATCGGCTCGATCGCTTCACGCTCGGCTTTTACCTGGGCCGCAGCTACGCGCTGCTGGCCGGCTGCACCGTTCTGATTGCGCTGCTAACCGAAACCGCGACGCTGTATACGCGCCTCGCGAGCGCCAGCGCATTGCGCGCACGCGGAGAGACCGATCGCCTCAGCAGCGTTGAAGCCGCCACGGCGGCAATGGCGCACGAATTGCGGCAACCCCTGACGGCCGTTGCGGTGAACAGTGAAGCCGTCCGCGTTTTGCTTCGGCACACGCCTCCGGATTTGGCAGAAGTACGCGCCGCGGTGGCCGACATCATCGAATCCAACAGCCGGGCCGCCAACATCATCTCGAGCATCCGCCATCTGCTGAAGAGAGATGCGCACACAGCCAGCGAAGTGCAGATCAACGAACTGGTGCGCGAAACTCTGGCCCTCTGCAAGAACGACTTGCAGGCGCGCGGAATTTCCGTTTCAGCCAAATATGCCTCAGCGGCGCCTTGCGTAAGTGGCGACCGTAACCAGCTGCAGCAGGTGCTTTCGAACCTCATCATGAACGCAGTGGATTCGATGCAGGCGCAGCCGCCCGGCGAGAGAAATCTTCGGTTAACGACGACGCGCCGGGGCGATTCGATTCTGGTTTCGGTTCAAGATTCCGGACCGGGCATCTCCACGGATACTCGCGAACGCGTCTTCGATCCGTTTTTCACCACCAAGGCACACGGCCTTGGACTGGGACTCGCCATCTGCAAATCGATCGTGCAGGAGCATCAGGGCGATCTGCGGCTGGCAGACTCCAGCGACGGATGCGTTTTCGAAATTGCCCTGCCTGCATCCACCATCACACCGAGCGTGGAACTGCCCTCTCCCTGATCGTTGGCAGGCGCGCGCACGGTTGACTTCCCGGCGACCGGCGCACGTTAATCGCCAAACTGGGGGCGATTCGTGAATCGAATATCGCATGACCGTCGGCGAATCGTGGGATTGCTGGCCGGCGCCGCAACCGCCGTCGGCGCACAAGCCGGCTTCGTGTTCGCGGGCCGCGCGCAAGGCACCGCCGCTGCGGCCACGCAGCCGGCGCCGCTTTCCCCCGGACAATTCATCTGGCGGCCGGACCTTGCGCCGGCCGGGCCTGTCGCCGTCATCGTTTCCATTCCGAAGCAGCTGGTGTTCGTCTACCGCAACGGCGTGCTGATCGGCATCTCCACCTGCTCGACCGGCAAGCCGGGCCACGAAACGCCCACCGGCGTGTTCACCATCCTGCAGAAGTACAAGACGCACATGTCGAGCACCTATCACGCGTCGATGCCCGACACCGAGCGGCTCACCTGGCAGGGCATCGCGCTGCATGTCGGAGGGCTGCCGGGCTATCCATCCTCACACGGTTGCGTGCATCTGCCGCGCGGATTTGCCGATCAGGTTTTCGCATCGACCGATGTGGGCACGCCGGTGATCATTGCCGGCGACCACACCGATCCGGCGTCGGTGATCGATCCCGGTCCGATTCTCGGCGCGACGGCGGCGGAAGAGATCGCGGCCAAGGTGGGAGCCAAGGCGCTGGCGCCCGCAGCCGCCGGCGCCGTCACGTCCATTGTGGTCTCGCGCGCAGACCAGCGCATCTATGTGCTGGAGAACGGCGCCATCGTGGCGCAGGGGCCGGCAACCATCCGCAATCCATCGCAGCCGCTCGGCTCCAACGTGTTCATCTGGCAGGGCGGCAACGCCGGCGGCTCGAGCTGGCAGGGCATGGGTTTCCATGCGCAGCTGAACGGGGCGGCGGCGCCGGGCACCGACACCCTGGAGCGGATCGACGGCGCGCCGGATGTGATGAACGCCATTCGCGCGCGGCTGCGCCCCGGCACCGTGCTGGTGACGACCGATCTTCCGGCCACCAGCGGCACGCGCAGCGGCAACGATTTCACCGTGATGGATGCGCCGACGAGTTGATGGCGCGTGGGCTCGCGGAGCGGCGTTAGTTCTTCGCCCATTGCCAATCGGCGGCGGATTTGCGGCAGCCGCCATCCGGCCATCCCGTCCAGGCGCGGCCGCGCACGAAGCGCCCGGAGTGCGCGCCCGTCGGCTCACCGTCCTTCAGCGCCTCTACACCGTTGACGAACACGTCGCTCACGCCGGTCGCAAACACCTGCGGCTTCTCGAAGGTGGCGTGGTCCTGAATGGTGGCGGGATCGAACACCACCACGTCGGCGTGATGGCCCGTCTTCAGCATGCCGCGATCGTGCAATGACAGGTTGGAGGCGGGCTGCGATGTGAGCTTGCGGATCGCATCCTGCAGCGGAATGACTTTCTCGTCGCGCACATAGCGGCCGAGCAGCCGCGCGACATTGCCGTAGGCTCTGGGATGCGAGTTCGATTTCAGGAACACGCCTTCCGGCGCCTGCGCCGCTTCATCCGAACCGAAGCTGACATAGGGCAGCGCGATCTCGCGTTTGATGTTGTCTTCCGACATCAGGAAGTAGGCGACACCGACGCGGCTGCCGTCTTCGATCACCAGATCGATCGCTGTGTCCTCTGGGGTTTGGTGGCGCAGGACGGCGATGTCGGAGAGGCGCTTGCCGGTGAGCGGCTTGAGCTTCGGGTTCTTGAACGACAGCATCAAGGTGCCTTGCGGGCCCGCCAGCGCATAGAGATTGTCCCATTTCGTGTGCGGATCGCGCATCTCGGCAATGACGCGCTTGCGCACCGCCGGGTCTTTCAGCCGCGCGATCCATTTCTCCAGCCCGCCTTCCTGCACCCAGGGCGGCATGGCGGCGTCGAGCCCGGTAGCGCCCGCCTGATAGGTGTACATGTTGGCAGTGATGCGATGGCCCGCGGCGCGCGCCGCGTCGATCTTGGCGATCATCGGCGAAAGCTTGTCCCAATTGGGCTGGCCCGCGACCTTCATGTGATAAATCTCGGCCGGCGCGCCGGACTGCTTGCTGATCTCGATCAGCTCGTCCACCGCATCGAGCACGTGATTGCCCTCGTTGCGCATGTGCGAGATGTACATGCCGCCGCACGCCGCGGCTTGCTGCATCAGCGCGATCAGCTCCGGCGTCTTGGCATAAGTGGCCGGCGAATAGATCAGCGACGAGCCGACGCCAACCGCGCCTTCCTCCATCGCCTGCTTCACCAGCCCCTGCATGCGCGCGAGATGCGCCGGTGTGGGAGCAACGTTCTCTTCGCCCAGTTCGTGCACGCGCACCGTGGTGGCGCCGACGAACGATGTGACGTTCAGCGACACACCTTGCTTCTCCAGTTTCTCGAGATACTGGCCGAGCGTCGTCCAGTCGATCTTGTAGTGAATGTCGATCTGCCGCTGCTCGGCCAGCTGCTTCATGTGCGGCGTGAGCGGCCCCATGGAGTCGCCTTCGCCCATCACTTCGAGGGTCACGCCCTGGCGCAGATCGCTTTGCCCCCGCCCGTCCACCAGCAGCGACTCCGTCGCCCAGGAGAGCATGTTGATGAAGCCGGGGGCGACCGCTTTGCCATGCGCGTCGATGGTGCGCTTGGCGGTGCCGCCGGCGTGCGGGCCAACATAGACGATGCGATCGCCCGTGATGGCGACGTCGCCCGCAAACGGCGCAGAGCCCGAGCCGTCGTAGATCGTGCCGTGGGTGATGAGCACGTCGTACTGCGGCGGTGCGGTTTCACCGCGGCTGGCCGGGGCGATCAGGCAGCACAGCGCTGCCACCGCCACGCCGACTTTTGATGATTGACGCATCCCCATCGCCCGCTCCTCCGCTCGCGGCGTCGAGCATAGCGCAGCTTTCGCCGCGAGAGACAAGCGGTGTCCTCAGCGCCGCTTCTTCTTGCTCTTTTTCATAGTCGCGCGGCCGGTGGGCGGCTTGCGGGCCGGCGTCCGCTTCGCCGGTTGTGGCGCGGGTTTCTTCGGCGGCTTCGCCCTGAACGTCTTCAGCAGCGTCTGCTCGGCATCGGCACGTTCTTCGAAGGGACCGGTCGAGCCGATGGGCCGCCGCACCACCATGCCCACTTTGCGCATCGCGGCGTCCACCGCCTTGCGATCATGCGTTTCTTTCGCGCTGCCTTCGCGAAACAGATCGCGAGTCACGCCCCAATGCGCGAGCGCCAGCTTCTGCGAGCGCGCCGCCACGGCCGTTTCGTAGAAGCCGAGATTGGCAGTGAACACCTTGATCTTTGGCATAGCTAGCGGTGCGCCTGATCCAGCGCCTGCGAAAGATCGGCGATGAGATCGCCGGTGTCTTCGATGCCGACCGACAGGCGCAGCAGATCGGACGGGCAGGGCGTATCCGGTCCTTCGACCGAGGCGCGATGCTCGATCAAACTTTCCACGCCACCGAGCGATGTCGCGCGCTTCCAGACTTGCACCTTGGCGGCGGTGGCAATTGCCGCCTGCTCGCCGCCCTGGACGCGGATCGAGAGCATGCCGCCGAAACCGCCTTCCATCTGCCGCGCGGCAATCGCGTGACCGGCGAAATCCGGCAAACCCGGATACAGCACCTCGCGCACTCCGGCATGCGACGCGAGGGCTTCGGCGATCTTCTGCGCACTTTCGCAGGCGGCTTTCACGCGTGGAAACAAGGTCCGCATGCCGCGCAACAGCAGCCAGGATTCGAACGAGCCGAGAATGCCGCCGAGCTGAATGCGGTTCTGCTTGATGCGCTCCCAGACTTCGTCCGCTGCACGCGTGACCAGCGCGCCGGCGACGATGTCCGAATGGCCGTTCAGGTATTTGGTCGCCGAATGCATGACGATATCGGCGCCCAATGTAATGGGCCGCGTCAGCACCGGCGTGGCGACTGTGGAATCCACCGCCAGCCGCGCGCCGGCTGCGTGCGCGATCTCCGCCACTGCCGCGATGTCGGTGATGTTCCACATCGGGTTTCCGGGAGTCTCTGTCCACACCAGCTTTGTCCGGTCCCGCTGCACCGTACGGCGCACCGCATCCAGATCGCTCATGTCGGCGAAATCGACGGCGATACCCCAAGTCTTCGCAAAACCGGCGATCCAGCTGCGCAGTGACCAGTACATCACCTTGGGCGCGACGAGATGCTCGCCCGGCTGCAGCGACTGGAACACGGCCGTTGCAGCGGCCATGCCGGACGCGAACAGCATCGCCTCTGCACCATCTTCGAGCGCGGCCAGCAGCGCCTCCGGCTGATCGAAGGCGGGGTTGTCGGCCCGTGCGTAGTTGCGGCCCGAGCGATACTGATTGTCCTCATCGCGCAGGAAAGTGCTCGACAGATGAAGCTGCGGCGCGACCGCGCGCGTCCGTTCATCAACCCAGCCAAGCGCCTGCGCAGCGAGGGTTGCGGCTTTGACAGGTTTGGTCATCGGGCTGCCGGGATATTGGGCCAAAGTTGCATTGCGGCGTCTTTCAGCGCGCGTTCAGATTAGCCTTTCAAGAATTCTCATGGAATAACAACAGGAAAGCGTACGTCATTGAGCTACGGAAGGATCAGGGAGAGCATGGCCGCAAGCCCACGGCTGATCGCGCTGAAGACCGCCGTTCCGCCCTATCCGGTGGATCAGGTCATCGCATCGCGGCGCGCGGCGCTTCTCTTCGCGGGCCATCCGGAAGTCCTGCGCCTGCTTTCGGTGTTCGACAACACCGGCATCAAAACGCGATATTCGTGCGTGCCGATCGACTGGTACACCGAAGCGCACGGCTGGAAAGAGCGCACCGATCTTTATGTGAAGAATTCGGTGGACCTTCTGGAGAGGGTGACGCGCGATTGCCTCGCGGAAGCCGATCTGCAGATTGACGAAATCGATGCGATCGTGGTCGCCTCCACCACCGGTATCGCCACGCCGAGCCTCGATGCGCTGCTGATCGAGCGCATGCATTTGCGGCGCGATATTGTGCGGCTGCCGATTTTCGGTTTCGGCTGCGCCGGCGGGGTGTATGGGCTTGCGCGCGCCGCCGATCTGGCGCGCGCCATGCCAGGCGCACGGATTCTTTTTCTCGTCGTCGAGTTGTGCGCGCTCACCTTTCGCAAGGATGACATCTCCAAGAGCAACATCGTCGCGGCCGCCCTGTTCGGCGACGGCGCAGCTGGCGCGATCATCACCTCCGATGGCGACGGGCCGGCGTTCGGCGCGAGCGGCAGCTACACCTGGCCCAACTCCCTCGACATCATGGGCTGGGAGGTGGAGGAGGATGGCCTCAAGGCCCGTTTCGCGCAAAGCATTCCGTCGCTGGTGGCGAGCGACTTCCGCGGCATCGCTACGACGTTCTTCCGCAAGAACGACATTGCGTGCGAGAGCATCGACACGTTCGCCTGTCATCCAGGAGGCGCAAAAGTTCTCGATGCTTTGGAGGCGGCCCTTGAGCTCCCGCAGGGCGGGCTTGGCGACAGTCGTGCCACGTTGCGCGAGTACGGCAATATGTCGGCGGCGACCGCGTTGTTCGTGCTGCACCGGATCCGGGAGCGTGGGCTCGGCCGCCGCTGCCTGATGAGTGCACTCGGTCCAGGATTTTCAGCCGCTTTCCTGATGCTCGAAGGCCGATGATCGCCTACGCCATTCTTGCCTTCGTCATAATCCAGCGGCTGGCGGAACTGGCCTACGCGCAGCACAACACACGAGCGCTGCTGGCGCGCGGCGCCGTCGAAACCGGCCGGGCGCACTATCCATTGTTTGTCGCGCTGCATGCCGCGTGGCTCATTTCAGTCGCGCTCGCCTTGCCGAAGCCGCCGTCGATCCACTGGCTTCCGCTAGCCGGCTATGTCGCTCTGGAATTTCTGCGCGCGTGGACGATGTGGTCTTTGGGCCCCTACTGGACGACACGCATCGTCACCTTGCCGGATTCGCCCCTCGTGCGCCGCGGGCCATACCGCTTCCTTCGGCATCCCAACTACGTCATTGTGACCGGTGAGATTGCGCTGTTGCCGCTTATCTTCGGCGAACTGCGGGTGGCGGCGATTTTTTCGCTGCTCAATGCGATGCTGCTGTTCTGGCGCATTCGCGAAGAAGAGAGCGCCCTGGCGCCGCGGCGTGCACTGGACGCGGGCTGACATGAGCGGTTTGCGATATGCAGGTCCGTTTGCGTTTCTGGCAGCAATTCCAGCGCTTTACTTATTTTGGGATATCGCGCCTTACGCAGTGCCGCTAGCGCTGCTGCTTCTGCTTCTCGCCATGAGTTATGTCTCGGACGATAACGCTCCAGACGGGCACGCGGCGCGCGCGCTGCCGATTCTTTACATCCCGCTGCAGATCGCCGTCGTTTTTTGGGCTGCAAGTGAAGTCGCGCGCGCTGGAGCAACTGCTGCGGGTTTTTTCAGCCTTGCTGTTGCGACAGGAGCCTGCACCGGTGTGTTCGGCGTTCTCGCCGCGCATGAGATGGTGCACAGCCGGGTGCGTTGGCATCGCTGGCTCGGCGCGGCGATGCTCACCGCCATGAGCTATCGCCATTTCCGCATCGCGCATATCTATGGGCACCATCGGTATGCTGCGACCGACCGCGACGCCGCCACCGCGCGGCTCGGCGAGGGCTTCTATGCGTTCCTCGCGCGTACTTTGCCGGGGCAGTTCGCCGAGGCATGGAGCTTCGAACGGCACCGGGTGCGCAGCGCGAAATTCCATCTGGTTCGCAATCGCATTGCGCAGGATATGTTGCTGACGGCGAGTATCTATTCCGGGCTCTGGCTGATGCTGGGCTGTCGGGCAGCGGCATTTATGGCTGCCGAAAGCGCCGTCGCAATTCTTGTTCTCGAGCTCTTCAACTACGTCGCACATTACGGGTTTTTGCGTCGCGCCGACGAGCCACTTCACGCCCATCACAGCTGGAATGCTACCGGCGCGGCCAACCTGCTGATCTTCAACATGGGCCGTCACAGCCATCATCATCGCGCCCCGGCACTGAGTTACGAAAATCTGGGTGCGTCACACGGCGCACCGAAATTGCCAGGTGGTTATGCTGGCGCCATTCTGCTGGCGCTGGTCCCGCCGCTGTGGCGGGGAGTGATGCATCCGCGACTCTTGCGATCGCAGGCGTTCCACCGCGAATCTGTTTATGGTGACCGGCGCCGTTCCGCAGTCGCCATTCCGTGACCTCCGAGCAAGACGAACAACCGGTCCATTTTCTTACCTGGCTTGGCTTCATCGCCATGTGCATCGGCATGTTCATGGCAATCCTCGATATCCAGGTGGTGGCGAGTTCGTTTCCCAATATCGGCGCGGCGCTGCACATCTCGCAGGACCGGCTGAGCTGGATCCAGACCTGTTACCTCATCGCGGAAATCATCGGCATCCCGCTGACCGGGTTCATGACACGCGTGCTTACCGTGAGGTGGCTGTTTGCCGGGGCGACGTTTGCCTTCACGCTTGCCAGCATCGGCTGCGCGATGAGCAGCAATTTCGCGGAGCTGGTGACCTTCCGCACGATTCAGGGCTTCTTCGGCGGAGCGCTCATTCCTGCGGTCTTCACCACGATCTTCGAGCTGTTTCCACGACGATTGCACACCGTCGCGACGGTGGTTGCCGGCACCTTTGCGATGGTTGCGCCTACTGTCGGTCCCGCCTTCGGCGGGTTCTTGACGGAGACATACAGCTGGCACGCAATTTTTCTCGTCAACGTCATTCCAGGCGTGATCTTCGGTACGCTGGTGGCGCTTCTCGTTCGTGTGGGGAAACCAGATTGGCGCGCCATTGCCGACATTGATTTTCTGACGATCGTTCTTACCGCCATCTTTCTCGCCAGCCTCGAGCTAATGCTGAAGGAAGCGCCAAGACGGCACTGGTCTGGTGGCTTCGTCGACACTTTGCTTGTCGCTTGTCCGATATCCTTTGCTCTCGCCGTCCAACAATGTCTTTCCCGCAGCAAGCCGTTTCTGGAATTACGCCGCCTTGGTGACAGAGGCTTTGCTACCGCCTGTTTCCTGAGCTTTATTCTGGGTATGGGAGTCTACGGCTCCGTTTATCTTTTGCCCCTGTTTCTGGGATTCGTGCGCCGGCACACGGCGCTTGAAATTGGCGAAATCATGATTGTGGCCGGTGTGGCGCAGGTGATTTCGGCCCCGATCGCCGCAATGCTGGAAGCGCGCGTCAGCGGCAAGGCCATGATGGCGCTGGGCTACATATTGTTTGGCGCGGGCCTCGCGGCTGACGGCTTCTGCACCATCCATACAGATCTGATGGGCCTGTTCCTGCCGCAAATATTGCGAGGCGCCGGAATCATGTTCTGCATCATTCCTTCGACGCGGCTGGCAATGGAGGGGTGGCCACGGCGCGAAGGTTCCGATGCGAGCGCGCAGTTCAATTTGATGCGTAATCTTGGCGGCGCCATCGGCATCGCGTTGGTGGATACCATCGTGGAGCAGCGCACCAGCGCGCACGCTGACCATCTGATTTCCCGGCTACAGTCGGGGGACATAGACGCGGCGCGCCTTGTGGGGCTGCCGACCGCGCTGTTTCACGGCCACGCCATGGGTCCGGTCGGCGAAACCATGAAAGCAATGATTGGGCCGATGGTCCAGCGCGCCGCGCTGACCCAGTCTCTCAACGAGGGCTGGTTTCTTCTGGCAGCGCTATTTGTTCCCAGCCTCATTGCCATTGCGCTTGTGTCGCGCCGGGATTTTTCTGCCGAGGCCTATTCCGCCCGCGGCAAGGGAACGGCACTGCTGCCTGCCCGTTCACCTTTGTGAATTTGCGGAGGAGGATTCCATGCGACTTTGTTTATTGGCTGTGCCGGTTATGGCGAGCGCGCTCGTTCTGCCGGCACTCGGCAATGTAGCGTCGGCAGCAACGGCTCCCGGCAGCGATGCCGGCTTCGTCCGGACAGCGGCGATCAGCGACATGTATGAGATTCAGGCGAGCCAGCTCGCCCAGACGAAGGCGACCAGCGCCGACGTCAAGAGCTTTGCCAGCCGGATGGTGACGGATCACACCAAGACCAGCGATCAGATGAAATCGCTGCTGGCGAAAAAGCCCGGAATGTCGCCGCCAACGGCGCTCGATTCGCGGCACCGCCTTTTGCTGGCGAAGCTGCGCGGAGCGAGCGGCGCAAATTTCGACAGGCTGTACGCGCAGCAGCAACTGCAGGCGCATCAGCAGGCGGTGCTGCTGTTCACCAATGAATCGCAGAACGCCAACGATCCGGACCTGAAGAATTTCGCCCGCGAGACCCTCCCGGCGCTTCAGCAGCACCTCTCCATGGCGCAGCAGCTGCCGAAGGGAGGGGCCGCACCCTAGGGTTCTCCTTGAATCCTGCGGGTTTTCCGGAACCTGCTGCCGTTTACCGAGTTAAAAGGCTCGGGTGGTTTCTTGGCGGGAGCCGCGCGGTGGCGCGGCTTTTCCGCCTTTCGGGCTGAGGTTCATTCATGCTGGCGCCACGGATTTGCCATATCGGCCGTGCCGAAAAGGCCGGTTCTACATGGCAGACTCTGGAGCGTGTCAAAAACCTCGGTTTTGACACCGTGTTGGTAGGATCGCCTGCTTTGGACGGGATCAGTTCGGCCTTGGCAAAGGCTTGCGAAAGCCGCGGCTTGTCGCTGTTCCTCGATCTCAATCTGTTCGAGCTGGATTTGCATCATCCGGCGGTCGAAGCCTTTCCTGACTATTTCGCCATCCGACGACGAGGTGACCCCGGAGAAGTTGTCGATCCCCGTCATTCGACACCCGGCCGCGGATGCGCCTATCTGCGCCAGCAGGAGAATATGGACGAGCTTGCGGCGTGGTGGTCGGAGCAGATCGATCGGTGGCTTACCGCCGGCGTGCGCGGCTTCCGATTGTTGAAGCCAGCGTTCGTGCCGGTGACGCTGTGCCACCAGTTGATGGAGCGGGCTGCGCATCATGGGTCCAATCGCGTGATGTTCATCGCCGATACCACGGGCGACCCATGGGATCGCGTGGCAACACTTTCGGGATTTGATTTCACTGTGTCTTCGCTTGCCTGGTGGGACGGACGGGCAAGCTGGCTGGTGGAGGAATACGCGGTGCTGTCGCGCACGGCTCCGGTGATTGCCCAAATCGAGTCGCCGGCGAAGCTACCGCCGGTATCGTCCATTCAACGGTGTGGACGGCTTGCGATTGGCGCCCTGACTGGCACCGGCCTCATGCTGCCGCTCAGTTATGCGGATTCTGCGGCTGAGTCGGACGAGGCCGTCGATCTCGAAGGCGCTGTTCGCGCTGCCAATGCGTTCGTCGCAAACACGCAGTGGGTCAACGGGCAAATCAGCAGCCTGACGGGTCCAGGCGCGCCGCTCACCATTCTCCTTCGGGCAGACGGGCCGGATATGCGCAGCGCGAAGCAGGCGCTGGTTGCACTGCTCAACCCCGATCCCATTGCGGCTGTCGAACCTACGTCTGACCTGCTGGGCAGCCTCGGCGCGTTTAGCAAGCTTGAGCCAATCGAGAGCTTTTGCGCCACCGAAACGAAGCTGCGGCCGGGGGAAGGGCGCCTGTTTCGCGCGAAGCGCGCGGCGCCGATCAGGATTTCCGGCAAGGTCCCGCAACGCGATGCGCGTCGTGCGGCCGATGCTTCGCGCATCGTCATTGCAAACGTTTCCCCCGCTGTGGACGACGGAGCGTTTCCGGCCAAAGCCATCGCCGGCGAGCGCATTGCGGTGGAAGCCGACATCTTTACGGACGGTCATCCCGTGCTTTCCGCTGAATTGCACTCTCGGGCGGAACACGAGACCGAGTGGCAGAAGGTCCGCATGCATCCGCGGGCGAACGACCGCTGGACGGCAGTGCTGCCGCTCGAACGCGTTGGACGCCATGTCTTCACCATCGAGGCGTGGATCGACATTTACGGCACGTTCGTGCGCGATTTCGGAAAAAAGCGCGATGCCGGCCTCAACGTTACGCTGGAGATTCAGGAAGGCCAGCAACTGTTGAAGCAGGCCAAGGCCAACGCTCGCGGACCTAACGCACAGGCGCTCGGCGCGATTCTGAAAGGCTTCGAGTCTTTGTCGAACGACGACCGCGCCGCCCTGCTTGTGGCGGCCGAAACCGTCGAGATGATGCGGCGGGCCGACCCGCGGCGCTTCAAAGGCTCCAGCACGGCCTATGTTATCGATGCGGAGCGGGCCGAAGCCCGGTTCTCCAGCTGGTATGAGCTGTTTCCCCGTTCGCAGACGAACGATGCATCGCGGCATGGCACGTTCCGCAGCGTCATTGCCCGACTACCGGCCATTCGCGACATGGGATTCGATGTCGTTTACTTCCCGCCGATCCATCCAGTCGGAAAAACCAACCGCAAAGGCCGCAACAATGCATTGAAAGCGGACGCCGGCGATCCCGGCAGCGTTTATGCCATCGGTTCGGAGCATGGCGGGCACGATGCGATTGATCCACAGCTCGGCACGCTCGACGATTTTCGTGCGCTAGTTACTGCAGCCCGCGAGAACGGGCTTGAGATTGCCCTGGACCTCGCGGTTCAGGCTTCGCCCGATCACCCCTGGCTGAAGAAGCACCCCGGCTGGTTCGACTGGCGCCCGGACGGCAGCATCAAATACGCCGAGAACCCACCCAAAAAATATGAGGACATCGTCAATCTCGATTTCTATGCGCGCGATGCGGTGCCGGCATTGTGGAACGCGCTGCGCGACATCGTGCTGTTCTGGATCGGCGAAGGTGTCCGGATTTTCCGGGTCGACAATCCCCACACCAAACCCTTCCCATTCTGGCAGTGGCTGATCGCCGACGTCCGAAGCCGGCATCCGGAGGTGATTTTTCTGTCGGAAGCCTTTACGCGGCCGAAGGTGATGTACCACTTGGCTAAGCTCGGCTTCTCCCAGTCCTACACCTACTTCATCTGGCGCAACACGAAACGCGAGCTAATGGATTACATGACCGAGCTGACGACGCAGCCGGTCTCCGAATTTTTCCGTCCGCACTTCTTTGTCAACACGCCCGATATAAATCCGTACTTCCTGCAGACTTCCGGCCGCGCCGGTTTTCTCATTCGCGCAGCGCTGGCCACCACGTTGTCTGGCCTGTGGGGGATGTATTCCGGCTATGAATTGTGTGAGGCGGCACCGCTGCCCGGCAGAGAGGAATATATCGATTCCGAGAAATACGAAATCAAGCCGCGCGACTGGAAGACGCCGGGCAACATCGTAGCTGAAATTTCGCAGCTGAATCGGCTGCGAAAGGCGGAGCCGGCCCTGCAATCGCATCTTGGGCTCACGTTCTACAACGCCTTCAACGACAATATTCTCTATTTCGGGAAGACCGCGCCAGGCCATGCCGACCGCATCCTCGTCGCCATCAGTCTCGATCCGCACCACGCGCAGGAAGCGGATTTCGAAATTCCGCTGTGGGAATGGGGACGGGCTGATCACGAATCCCTGGAATGCGAAGATCTGCTGCATGGCGGCCACGCGATCTGGCGCGGCAAGATTCAGCACATGCGCCTTACGCCCGAGGCGCTGTACGCCATCTGGCGTGTGCAGCCGGCGAGGGAAAGCTGATGCCACCGCGGCATAAGAAATCGGCGCTCACGCCCAACCCGCTATGGTACAAGGACGCCGTCATCTATCAGGTGCATGTGAAGTCGTTCGCCGATTCCAACGGTGACGGTATCGGCGACTTCCCGGGATTGATAGAGAAGCTCGATTATATCGCCGAACTCGGTGTGACGGCGATCTGGCTGTTACCGTTCTACCCCAGCCCACGCCGCGACGACGGCTACGATATCTCCGAATACCGCGAAGTCCACCCGGACTATGGCACCATGGCCGATGTGCGCCGCTTCATCGACGAGGCGCACTCCCGCGGGATTCGCGTGATCACGGAGTTGGTGATCAACCATACTTCGGATCAGCATCCATGGTTCCAACGCGCGCGCCGCGCCAAGCCGGGCTCCAACTACCGCAATTATTACGTCTGGTCAGACGACGACAGGAAGTACGCGGGCACGCGCATCATCTTCTGCGACACCGAGAAGTCGAACTGGACGTGGGATGACGAAGCCAAAGCCTATTACTGGCACCGCTTCTATTCGCATCAGCCGGATCTCAATTTCGATAACCTTCAGGTGTTTCGCGCAATCATGAGCGTCATGCGGTTCTGGCTGGATATGGGCGTGGATGGTTTGCGCCTTGACGCCGTGCCGTATCTCATGGAGCGCGAAGGCACCAACAACGAAAACCTGCCGGAGACGCATGTCGTCCTCAAGCGTATGCGCAAATTCATCGACGAGCATTACGAAGACCGCATGCTGCTGGCCGAGGCGAACCAATGGCCGGAGGACATCCAGGCTTACTTCGGTGCAGGCAAGGGCGATGAGTGCCATATGGTTTTCCATTTCCCGCTGATGCCGCGCATGTACATGGCGCTCGCGCAGGAAGACCGCTTTCCGATTACGGATATCGTCCGTCAGACGCCCAACCCGCCGCCGAAGTGCCAATGGGCCATTTTCCTGCGCAACCATGACGAACTGACGCTCGAGATGGTGACGGATAAGGAGCGAGACTATCTCTGGGACGTGTATGCGTCGGATCGGCGCGCCCGGCTGAATCTTGGCATCCGTCGCAGGCTCGCGCCGCTGCTCGAACGCGACCGCCGCCGCATCGAACTGATGAATTCGCTACTTCTCACCATGCCGGGCACACCGATCATCTACTATGGCGACGAGATCGGCATGGGCGACAATATCCATCTCGGCGATCGCGACGGCGTGCGCACACCGATGCAGTGGTCGTCGGACCGCAATGGTGGATTTTCCCGCGCCGATCCCGCGGTGCTGGTGCTGCCGCCAATCATGGATCCGGTCTATGGCTATCAGTCCGTCAATGTGGAGGCGCAGTGGCGCGATCCACATTCGCTTCTCAACTGGCTCCGGCGCATGCTCGTGGTGCGCAGCAAGCATCAGGCATTCGGCCGCGGCAGTATCCGCTTTCTCACGCCGCAGAACCGGAAGGTTCTCGCCTACTTGCGTGAGCACGAAGGCGACGCGATCCTGTGCGTGGTAAACGTGTCGCGGGCCGCCCAGGCGGTTGAGCTTGACCTGCATGAATTCGCCGGCCGCACGCCCGTGGAATTGCTGGGCGGCTCGCCCTTTCCTTTAGTAGGCCAGCTTACCTATCTACTCACGTTGCCGCCTTATGGATTTTACTGGTTCACACTGAGCAAAACGGCGAGGCCGCCGCAATGGAGCACGGCCACGTCCGGTCCCATGGCCACAGAACCTTACACATTCGTACTTCGCGGATCGCTCGTGGATGCGCTCGAAGGCGAGAATCGCGAAATTCTGGAGGCGGAAATCCTCCCATCCTATGTCGCGCAGCGGCGCTGGTTTCAAGGGAAGAACATCAAGATCTCCAAAGTCAGGATCGCTGCGACGGCACCGCTTCCAGGTCAGGAACAAGACGCGGTGCTGGCCGCCATCGAAGTCACGACGGCGCTAAGCACCAGCCGATATGCATTTCCGATTTCGATTGCATGGGAAGACGAGGAGCCTTGTCCCTTTGAAGTGCCGCTGGCATTTGCGCGCGTGAGGCGCGGCCGGCGCGTCGGGCTGCTGACGGACGGCTTTGCTTCCGCCAGGTTCGCCCGGTCAGTCCTGGCCAACATGGCGCGCAACACACATGTGCCTTTCGGGGGAGGCGAGCTTGAGTTCCGGGCCATGCCCGGTGTCGATCTCGACCTGCCCACAGACGCTGAAATCGAATGGCCGCGCGCCGAGCAGAGCAACTCTTCCTGTATCGTCGAGCGCAAGGCCGTCATCAAACTATTCCGCCGCGTGACGACCGGCATTCACCCCGAAGTGGAGATGGGACGAATTCTCACACAGCGAAATTTTACGGGCATTCCCCCCCTCCTCGGGGAAGTTAGCCGCCGTGATTCCGAGGGCACCACCACCGCGGTCGGAATTGTGCAGGGTTTCATCGCCAACCAAGGCGACGGCAGCGGCTGGACCAAAGAAATCCTCATGCGCATCGTGGATGAGCAGTCCGTCGCGCCGCGGGATCGCAATCCGTTCGGAGCCTATGAAGGGTTCGCCCGGGTGCTGGGCCGGCGCACTGGCGAAATGCATTCCGTACTCGCAGAGCCCACGGACAATCCTGATTTCGCGCCAGAGGCAGCAAGCGAAAGCACGGTGCAGCACTGGTTCAAGCAGGCCCGTTGGCAACTCGAGGAGGCGTTCCGCGCGCTGGAGAAGTACACAGGGCACCAGCGCGCGAGCCTTACTCGCCTCAATGAGCAGCGCGACCATATGTTCCGCGCGCTACAAGGACTACTGTTACCAAATCGCGGAGCGGCCTGTACGCGTATTCACGGAGATTTCCACCTTGGTCAGGTGCTGGTCGCCGGGTCGGACGTGATCATCATCGACTTCGAAGGCGAACCGCTGAAGCCGCTGACTGAGCGCCGCGCCAAGCTGTCGCCGATGCGCGACGTGGCTGGGATGATTCGATCTTTCGATTACGCTGCAGGCGTGGTGGAACGCGAAGGGCAGCTTTCGGCCGCAGGACGTGGCCATGTTCGAGCACACTCGCTGCTTGACCAGTTCCGCCATGCTGCGGAAGGGGCGTTTCTCGCGGGATACGAAGAGGGACGCGGCAAGCCCCTGAGCCGAAAAGAGCGGCATCTCATCAGAGCTTTCACCATTGAGAAGGCTGCCTACGAGATCGTTTACGAGGCAGCCAATCGCCCCGATTGGATCGATATTCCGTTGCGAGGTCTGGCGGCGCTGCTGGAGGGCCAAAGCGTCGAGCCTGAGTTCGCCGATGCTGAATAAAACCCCGCGCGCTTGCTTTGATGAACCGGATGCCTCCGCGATCAAAGCTTTGCTGCGTGGCCGCCTTGCCGATCCGTTTGCCTTTCTTGGCCCGCATAACACCTCCCACGGACAGGTAATTCGCGCGTTCTTCCCTGGCGCAGACGCAATCGATGTGCTGTCGCGCGCGAAGCATTGCTTTCTCGGACAACTCACGCCGCTGAGAGATGGCTTGTTCAGTGGTCCGGTGTCATCGGCCGAAGACTATCTTCTGCGTATTCACTGGCCCGATGGCATCCAGGAAACAGAGGATCCATACGCCTTCGGACCTATTGTCGGCGATTTTGACCTGCACTTGTTTTCCGAGGGCGCGCATTGGCATCTGGCCGAGCGTTTCGGCTCTGCGGCGACGACCGTTGATGGCGTGCACGGCGTGCGCTTCGCTGTATGGGCGCCGAACGCGCAGCGCGTCTCTGTGGTCGGCGATTTCAATACATGGGATGGACGCCGCCATCCGATGCGGCTGAGGCATGCAGCCGGTGTCTGGGAACTGTTCGTGCCCCGTATTGGCGCTGGGGAGCGTTACAAATACGAGATCGTCAGCGCACAGGGCGAGATTTTGCAGAAAGCCGATCCCCTCGCGCGCGTAACGGAACGTCCGCCCGCCACTGCCTCCATTGTGCCGCAGCGCTTCGAGTTTCACTGGACCGACTCCGACTGGATGGAAGCGCGCGCTGCCCGGCAGAAGCCTGACGCGCCGGTCTCGATTTACGAAGTGCACCCGGCGTCCTGGCTTAGGCCGGAGAACGACAAGACCGGCACGCTCGACTGGATCGGCCTTGCCGAAAAGCTCGTGCCCTATGTCAGCGATCTCGGCTTCACGCATGTCGAGTTGCTGCCGATCATGGAGCACCCCTTCGGCGGCTCGTGGGGCTATCAGCCTCTGTCGCAATTTGCGCCCAGCGCCCGCTTCGGAGAGCCGCACGAATTCGCGCATTTCGTCGATACCTGCCACCGCGCTGGAATTGGCGTGATCCTCGACTGGGTGCCCGCGCACTTTCCCA
Organism: Alphaproteobacteria bacterium; assembly: GCA_045810735.1. Lineage (GTDB taxonomy): Bacteria > Pseudomonadota > Alphaproteobacteria > Micropepsales > Micropepsaceae > Rhizomicrobium. Next base: position 12,666 of record JBJMVL010000057.1, on the reverse strand, counting down.
GCGACCCGCACGGGCTGGCGCGCTTTGACGGCACGGCCCTTTACGAACATGCCGATCCACGCGAGGGATTCCACCGCGACTGGAATACCTACATCTATAATCTCGGCCGCCGCGAGGTCGCGGGGTTCCTCATCGCCAGCGCGGTCTATTGGCTTGAAACATTTCATGTTGACGGCCTGCGCGTGGATGCGGTCGCCTCGATGCTTTATCGCGACTACTCGCGGCCAGCGAACGAATGGGTGCCCAACCAGTATGGTGGGCGCGAGAATCTGGAGGCAGTCGATTTCCTGCGCCGCCTCAATGCGATCGTTGCGGAACGCGTGCCTGGCGCCATCACGGTTGCTGAAGAGTCCACTGCGTGGCCAGGCGTATCGGCCCCGCTGTCGCAAGGTGGCCTTGGGTTCAGCTACAAATGGAACATGGGCTGGATGCACGACACGCTCGACTACATCCATCACGAGCCTGTCCACCGCAAATGGCACCACAACGAAATGACATTCGGGCTGATCTACGCGTTCAGCGAACGATTCATCCTGCCGTTGAGTCACGATGAGGTGGTGCACGGCAAGGGGTCGCTTTACGGCAAGATACCCGGCGATGATTGGCAGAAGATCGCCACCTTGCGCGCTTATTTCGCCTTCATGTGGACGCATCCCGGCAAGAAGCTGCTTTTTATGGGTGGGGAGATCGGCCAGACTCGCGAATGGAGTCACGATGGCGAGATCGACTGGGCGCTGCTTCAGGACCTGCGTCACGCCGGTCTGCAACGACTGGTGGGCGACCTCAACCGGATCTACAGCCGCCAACCGGCGCTGCACCGCGAGGACTGCGCACCCTCTGGATTCGCCTGGATTATCGGCAATGACGCGGAAAACAGTGTCTACGCCTACGAACGTCATGCGGCAGGCGAACCGCCGGCCCTCGTGGTTCTGAATATGACGCCGGTTCCTCGCCCCAATTACCGGGTGGGTGTATCGCGGCGAGACCGCTGGCGGGAATTGCTCAACACCGATGCAGAAATTTACGGCGGCAGCAATGTGGGGAATGCGGGCACGATCGATGCGCAACACATTCCAATACATGGCCGCGACCAGTCGGTCGAGTTGATGCTGCCGCCGCTTGGCGCGCTGATTCTCCAGCCCGAGGATTAGGAATGCCGAACCTGCCGGAGCGGCTCGAGGCCGGCGAACCTTATCCGTTGGGCGCAACCTGGAACGGCCTTGGACTCAACTTCGCTGTCTTCTCGCGCCATGCCACGCGGATGCAGTTGTGCGTGTTCGATTCTTCTGGTCGGCGGGAGGTGTATCGCTACGATTTGCCGGAGCGAACCGATGAGATATGGCACGGCTATATTCCCGACGCGATGCCCGGGCTCGTATATGGATTTCGCGCGCACGGGCCGTACGAGCCGCAGAACGGCCACCGGTTCAATCCGCACAAGCTATTGCTCGATCCATACGCCAAGGGGCTGCTCGGAACTTTGCGATGGACCGATGCCGTGTATGGATATCGCGCGAATTCCCCGCGCGAGGACTTGAGTTTCGATCGCCGCGACAGCGCGCCTGCGATGGTGAAGGGCATTGTTACGCACGACAATTTCGACTGGAGCGACGACAGACGTCCCAACACACCCTGGTGCGATACCGTTATCTACGAAGCGCATCTGCGCGGGCTGACGAAACTGCTGCACGACGTGCGTCCGCCGGAGCGGGGCCGCTTTGCTGCGCTAGCGCACCCCAGCGTTATCGATCACCTGAAACGGCTGGGGATTACCGCGATCGAGTTGATGCCGATTCACGCTTTCCTGCAGGATCGCGATCTCTTGCAGAAGAAGCTGACGAATTACTGGGGCTACAACACGCTCAGCTTCTTCGCGGTCGAGCCGCGATATCTGGCCACCGGCGACGCCAATGAAGCGCGCATGGCCATTCGGCGGCTGCACGCCGCCGGCATCGAGGTCATTCTGGATGTGGTCTACAACCACACCTGCGAAACGCGGGAAACGGGACCGACCATCTGCTGGCGCGGCCTCGACAACGCCAGCTACTACCGCCTGCGCGACAATGAGCGCCGCTGCTACGCAGACGATACCGGTACCGGCAATACGGTGAACCTTTCAAATCCTCGCGTGCTGCAGATGGTCATGGACTCGTTGCGATACTGGGCGCGTTCCTTCCGGATCGATGGTTTCCGTTTTGACCTAGGGGTAGCCTTGGGTCGCGAGTCCTACGGCTTCGATCCGGGCTCGGGCTTCTTCGACGCGCTGCGCCAGGACCCCGAGCTCTGTCAGCTGAAGCTGATTTCCGAGCCATGGGACATGGGGCACGACGGTTACCAGCTCGGACATCATCCGCCTGGCTTCGCCGAATGGAACGACAAATATCGTGACGGTGTGCGCCGATATTGGCGCGGCGACTCCGGCATGCGGCCGGAGGTGGCGCGGCGACTGTCAGGCTCTGCGGATCTCTTTGGTGTAGATGGCGCGCGCAAACCGTGGGCATCGGTGAATTTTATCGCAAGCCATGACGGCATGACCCTGCAGGATGTTGTCAGCTATTCGCGCAAGCACAATGAGGCAAACAAAGAAGGAAACGCGGACGGCGCCACCGAAAATTATTCCAGCAACTGGGGGGCAGAAGGTGCGTCGGAGGATGGCGAGTGCATTGCCTTCCGCGAGCGTGTCAAACGCGCCATGCTGGTGACCCTCTTTGCCTCGATCGGCACGCCCATGCTGCTTGCCGGGGACGAGAGCGGGCGCACGCAGCGGGGCAACAACAATCCCTATTGTCAGGACAATGACATTTCATGGCTGGACTGGAAGCTGGCGCGCGCTCCGGCCGGAGCGGCGTTGACGGATTTCGTGGCGAGGCTGATTGCCATCCGGCGGGAACATCCGGTTTTTCGTGCGCGCCACTTCCTGCACGGCCACCAGCAAATTTCCTCGGGTGTGCTTGATATCGATTGGCTCGACGAGCGCGGGGAACGGCTGGCGCCGGGAGATTGGGGCAACGAAGCGGGCCGGGCGCTTGTGATGGCGCTCGCCGGAGAGGGCGCGCGACAGGCGGAACTGGTCGCGCTGCTGACGAACGCCGCAGACAGTCCACTCGACTTTGTTCTGCCGGGTGGCTTTCGTTGGCGCGTGCTGATCGACAGTGGCGATCCAGAAATCATGCCGCAGGATATTATGACAGAATCCTATCGCCTTCAGGATCGTGCGGCCGCGATTGTCATTACCACTCTGGGCTCGCGGAAGGATCAGCCGCACTAATGCAATACGCGTTCCGTTATGGGCCCCTGCCGGAAGGGCAGGGCCGCACCCGTTTCCGGTTGTGGGCGCCGTCGGTTGATCGAGTCACGTTGCAAATTGAGGGCACGGACGACCGCGTCATGCTCTGCAACGAGGACGGCTGGCATGAAGGAGCCGCCGAATGTGGCGCCGGTGCGCGATACAAATTTCGCATTGGAGATGTTTCGGTGCCTGATCCCGCCTCACGCATGCAGGATCAGGACGTTCACGACTGGAGCGTGGTGACCGATTGCTCTTGCTACGAATGGCAACACACCGCGTGGAGCGGCCGGCCGTGGGAGGAAACCGTCCTTTACGAACTGCACGCGGGCCTGCTCGGCGGCTTCACAGGAGTTCGGAGCCATCTAGAGCGGTTTGCCGCGCTCGGCGTCACCGCTATCGAGTTGATGCCGATCGCGGATTTTCCCGGCGAACGTAATTGGGGTTATGACGGCGTGCTCCCGTTTGCGCCGGACCGTGCCTATGGGACGCCGGATGAACTGAAAGCGTTCATTGATACCGCGCACGGCGTCGGACTGATGGTGTTCCTTGACGTGGTCTACAACCACTTCGGGCCTGACGGAAATTACCTGCCGCTTTACGCGCCGCTGTTCTTCGACGAATCGAAGCACACGCCATGGGGCGCAGCGATCAATTTTCGTCATCCGGAGGTACGGCGATTTTTCATTGAAAACGCGATCTATTGGCTGACGGAGTTCCGGTTCGATGGCCTACGCTTCGACGCGGTTCATGCAATCTGCGACAAGACGTTTCTTCCGGAGCTTGCGCGGGAGGCCCGGGACGCAGTCGGCCCGGCGCGGCATGTTCACCTTGTGGTGGAGAACGACCATAACGACTCAGAGCTGTTGCGGAACGAATTTGATGCGCAGTGGAACGACGATCTGCATCACGTCCTGCATGTGCTGCTGACAGGAGAGCATCGGGGCTATTACGGAGATTATGTGAGCGACCCGGCAGCAAAGCTCGCGCAGGGCCTCAGCGACGGGTTCGTTTATCAAGGCGATCCGTCGCCGTTTCGCGACGGGGAACCGCGCGGCACCTCCACGCGGGGACTAAGCCCGACGGCGTTCGTGTTATTCCTGCAAAATCACGACCAAATCGGGAATCGCGCGTTTGGCGAACGCCTCACCGTACTGACCGATGCGGAAACCCTAGAAGCCGCCATCGCACTTCAGCTTCTCGCCCCCCAGGTTCCGCTGATTTTCACAGGTGAGGAAACGGGAGCGCGCGAACCGTTCTTCTACTTCACCGATCATCGCGATCCGACGCTTGCGGAAGCCGTGCGCGAAGGGCGTCGCCGCGAGTTCACGAAGTTCCCGGAATTTGCCGATGAGCAGAAGCGCTCGCAAATTCCTGACCCCAACGCCTTCGAAACCTTCCAGCGCTCGGTGCCAAATCTCAAGGCGAATGCGATCACCGCGCGGTACGCCGAACTCCTGCAGGTGCGGCAGCAGCATCTTTTTGCGCGACTGCGCGGTGTTGTCTCAGAAGGTGCGCAGGCGATCGGACCGGGGGCCGTTAGCGCGCACTGGCGGCTTGGTGATGGGGCACGGCTCACCATCGCTTGCAATCTTGGCAAAGGCGCAGTTACCGCGCCATTCCCGGACGCGGAGCCGCTCTGGGGAGAGTGGTCCGGCGGAAATTTGGCGCCGTCCACCACCGTTGTTTGGATCGAGCCGTGATGAGCGATGACTCGCTTTGGAAGTTGGCCCGTGCGGCGGGCCTTTACATGGACTGGACTGACGCAAATGGCCGGCCGCATCAGGTGACGCCAGACACGCTTCGGACCGTCTTGGCTGCGCTTGGCTACCCGGCAAATAGCAACAGCGACATCCTCGAGAGCCAGCAGCGGTTGGATTGTGAGGCGCGTGCCCTCCCGCCCCTGATCACTGCGCTGCCAGGCGAATTCGTTCACGTGGAACACGCAAAACTGGCACGGCTCAAAACGCAAAAAGGGGAGTGGAAAGAGATTCCGCTCCAGCCGCAGAAAAACGGCGGCTCTTCCGTGCGTGCGCCGGAAACGATGGGATATCACGAGGTCGAATTCGATGGCAGCGCGCACATCGTGGCTGTCGCGCCGCCCCGCTGTTTCGGGATCGCAGACATTTCACCGAAACGAAAAGTCTCGGGCCTTTCAGTGCAGATTTATTCACTGCGGGGCGGCCATAGCGCGGGCTTCGGCGACTATGCGGCGCTCGGGGAATTCGCGGCGCAGATGGGAGCCTCAGGGATAGACACGCTTGGTGTCAGCCCGACGCATGCGCGGTTCGCCGCCCGGCCCGAAAGCATCAGCCCTTATGCGCCTTCAACCCGCTACTTCCTTGATCCGCTCTATGCAGATGTCGCGCTTGCAGGCGGGGAAACGGCAGCAGGGGACCAACCGGGCGATCTCATCGATTGGCGAGAGCCGCATCAGCGCAAGTATGCGCAGCTACGAGAGGCTTATCAGCGGTTTTCGAAACACGGCGACAGAGTCGCGTTCGTCGCGTTTTGCCAACGCGAAGGTCAGCGCCTGCGCAACCATGCGGTATTCGAAGCGCTGGACGCGCGCTTTCGCAAACAGGGCAAGGTATCCTCGCGGGAATGGCTGGAAGCATTTCGCGATCCGGGAAGCTCGGAGGTGCAGGCGTTCGCCAAGCGCGAAAAGACAGAAGTCGAATATTACATGTTCCTCCAGTGGCTCACTGCGGAGAGCGCTTCGGCCGCGCAAGCGCGTGCCAAAGAGCATATGACCATTGGCATTGTCGCCGACATGGCGGTTGGCGTAAGTCGCGAAGGCAGTCAGGCGTGGAGCGCGCCGCATGAACTTATCGGCGGGTTGAGAATCGGCGCACCCCCGGATGCTTTCAATGCCGCGGGGCAAGATTGGGGCCTTACGACTTTCTCTCCCACCGCGCTGCGCGCCACCGGTTACGATGGCTTCATCGCGACTTTGCGCGCCGCCATGCAGCATGCTGGTGGCGTGCGCATCGATCATGCCATGGGATTGCGCCGCTTGTGGGTGCTGCCGGATGGCGCGTCACCCAACGAAGGTGTCTACCTCGGCTATTCGCTCCAGGACCTGTTACGTCTGGTTACGCTCGAATCCCATCTGAACCGGGCCATCGTCATCGGCGAGGATTTGGGAACAGTGCCAGAGGGGTTTCACGCGCAGCTTTCCGCGGCAGGCATTCTCGGCATGCGAATCCTCTGGTTTGAAAGGGGGCACGACGGCCGCTTCATTGCGCCCGAACAGTGGGACGGGCAGGCGGCGGCGCTCACGACGACGCATGATCTTCCGACAATCGCCGGATGGTGGAATGGCCACGATATCGATTGGACGGCGAAGCTTCACCGGGAAAGCCCGCGTGGCAGCATCGACGCCGAGCGCCACGAACGGCAGAAAGATCGCGCATCGTTGTGGTCGGCGCTGACTGAAGCCGGCTGCGCGCGCGGCACCGAGCCGGCACCGGATGAACCAGAAGCCGTCATCGGAGGCGCATTGGCGTATGTCGGCAAGACGCCGTGCGCGCTCGCGATGGCAGCCGTGGAGGACATTCTCGGTGTACCCAAGCAGCCGAACATGCCCGGCACAATCGATGAGCATCCCAACTGGCGGAGGCGTCTTCCGGCGAGCGTCTCATGGGACGATCCGACAATACAAACGCGGCTTGCAAAACTCACAGCGCGCAACCTTGAATGATCCCGGGCGCGACATACCGAATCCAGTTTCACAAACTTTTTCCATTCGTGGCAGCAGTCCCGCTGGCGCCACATCTTCGGCGATTGGGGGTCAGCCATGTTTACACGTCTCCCATTTTGAAGGCGCGTGCCGGTTCGATGCACGGCTACGATGTCGTTGATCATTCCATCCTCAATCCGGAACTTGGAGGCGAGGCTGGTTTTCGCCGCCTTGCCGCAGCGCTGGGCGAGAATGGCCTTGGGCTCATCGTCGACATCGTTCCAAATCACATGGCGGCAGATGCCGGGAATGGCTGGTGGATGGACGTGCTGGCGCGCGGGCGGGCAAGCCGCTTCGCTAGTTATTTCGACGTCGATTGGGACGTGCTGGACGGGAAGATTCTGCTCGCGATTCTCGGCCGGCCATACTGGCAGGCGCTGGAAGCGCGCGAGGTCGCGCTTGAACGCAAGGATGGCAAGCCACTCCTCCGTTATTTCGACCATGTTTTGCCTCTCCGGCCTCAGGATGAGAACGTCGATCCGGCAGCTTTTTCCACATCGGAGGCGCTGCACGAATTGCTGGAGCGGCAGCATTACCGTCTGGCGTGGTGGCGCACGCTTGCTGATACGATCAACTGGCGGCGGTTCTTCGATGTCCCCGACCTGATCGCGCTCCGGCAGGAGACAGGCGGCGTCTTCGAAGCGACTCACGCCAAGATATTCGAGCTTTATCGCGAGGGACTCATTGACGGCGTGCGCGTCGATCATGTCGACGGGTTGAAAGACCCGGCGAGCTACAGCGGGCGGCTGCGCTCGAGTTTGGACTCGCTCGCGAGCTTCCGTTCTCCGCCCGATGCGGACCCGTATGTCGTTGTCGAAAAGATATTGGGGGCCGGCGAGTCCCTCCCCTCTGATTGGAGCGTGGACGGCACCACAGGATATGATTTCATGAATCAGGTGTCGGCAGTGCAGCACGCGCCGGGTGCTGCGGAGCTGCTGGCGAATTTCTGGCACCGGTTCAGCGGGCGCCCCGCGGCATTCGAGGATGAAGAACGGGCGGCGCGCGTCGAGACGGCCACGGGCTCCTTCGAGAGCGCACTGGCACGCACCGCAGAAACCTTCGGTGCGCTCGCTGCGCTCTCAAGATCAGGACCGGACATCACCGCGCCCGCAATGCGCCGGGGCTTGCTTCGGATTCTGCAGCAGCTGCGCGTGTACCGCACCTATGCAACGGGCGGGCCGGATTCACCGCCGCCGGGCCAGCACTTCGATGCTGCCGTGGAAGCGGCTATGCAGGGGGCGCGAGGAGCCGACAGGCTGGCGATCGGTTTTGTTGCCGATGCGATGCACGACGGGGTGTCGAGTGATGCGAGCGAAGCCGTACGACGCTTCAACCAGCTTTCGGCGCCGGTGGCGGCCAAGGCGGTGGAAGACACCGCATTCTATCGGTATGGCCGGCTGCTCTCGCGCAACGACGTTGGCTTTAATCCCGCAACGCTGGCGACTGCGCCTGCTGATTTTCACGCAGCCATGGCGCAGCGCGGGACCTCCTTTTCCCACGCAATGCTTGCCACGGCAACGCACGATCACAAGCGTGGCGAAGACGTGCGTGCCCGGTTGGCGGTGCTGAGCGAGATACCGGACGACTGGACAAGTACCATTGAGCAGTGGTTCGCGATCAACGCGCCGCACCGCAGTGATGCGATTTTTCCCGGGGACGAATATCAGCTCTATCAAACATTGTTGGGTGTGTGGCCGCTGGAGCTGATGCCGGACGATGCTGCCGGGCTCGCGGCGCTGAGCGAGCGCATTGCCGCATGGCAGGAGAAGGCGCTGCGGGAAGCGAAGTTGCGCACGTCGTGGCTCGATCCCGACGCGCAGTTCGAATCTGCGAACAAGGGATTCGCGCGCGCTCTTCTCGATCCGCAGCGCTCGCATGCCTTCCTCGAAAGTCTGTTCGGCTTGGTCGAGCGCATCGGGCCGGCGGGCGCGCTCAACGGGCTCGTCCAGGCGGCGTTGCGCTGCACGGTGCCGGGCGTTCCCGATTGCTACCAGGGAACGGAGTTCTGGGACTTGTCGCTGGTCGATCCGGATAACCGGCGGCCGGTCGATTACGCCGCGCGTATCTCGGCGTTGGCCACGGGAAATAGTCCGGCAGACTTGCTGCAGTCGTGGCGTGATGGCCGTGTGAAGCAGGCGCTGATTGCGAAGCTGCTGAATCTGCGGAAGCAAATGCCGCAGCTGTTCTCGGACGGAGATTACCTTCCGCTGCAAGCGAGCGGCCGTGGCCAGGACCATGTGCTGGCGTTCGCGCGAAGGGCTGGCAGCGATCACGTGATCGTCGCCGTGCCGCTGCGTTGCGCCGCGGCGTGCAGGAAAGAACCCATGCCCGATCCGCAATTCTGGCAGGACACGTCCCTCATCCTGCGGGAGCATTTGCAAAGCCGTAGCTGGAAATCGCTGTTCGGCAACCCGGTGCTTGCCGAGGATAACCTTCGCTGCGCGGATCTGTTCGGGCGCTTCCCCGTGGCAGTGCTAATCTAGATCAGGCGGCGCCGGCGTGCAGTCTTGCGCCGTTGATTTCCATTCGCCGCGCCGAAACATGTGGTGCGCGGAAGTCTGCCACGCCGCGCAGCTTGCCGGCATCGAGCAGACGGGCGGTGCCGCCCTTCACCTCCACCAGCCCGTCGCGCTTCAGCTGCTGCAGGGTGCGGTTGAGATGGACGATGCTGAGGCCGAGCGAGTCGGCAATAATTTCCTGCGTCAGCGGCAGCGGCATTTGGTTTTCGGTGGCGAGCCCAACGATGCCCAGCCGATAATGCAATTCCAGAATAAGGTGCGCGACCCGCTCATAGGCCGTCTGGCGGCCGATTCGCACCATCTGGTTCAGCATATAGGCTTCGTCGGTGCTGGCGCTCATCAGCGAGGCGGTGGTCAATCCAGGATACATCTCCGGACGGCTCAGCACCGCATCGCCCAGCGCGGCGGCATTGGAAATGGTCGCGCGCGTCAACGTCACGGCATTGCACAGCGCCACGGCCTGGGGTCGCATGCACAAACCATAGATGTCGCCCGGCAGGATGAAATCGAAGATCTGCCGCCGTCCGTCGGACAAGTAACGCTGGCGGCACGCCCATCCGGCAAGCAAGAGGCGCGGGCTTTCCAGCCGCTCGCCTTCGCCGATTAGTTCGGTGCCGGCCTGAAGACGTTCCGGCTCGTCGGAAAGGCTGAGCAGCAGCTCCTCCTCTTCCGGGCCAAGGTCTGAGCATTGCGAGAAGCGCCGGACGACGAGTTGCGCCTGGTCCGGATGTTCGGGGTCGATCGCAGGAAGGCGAGACATGTGGGCAACATCTCCTCCGGCGTACACCGCCGCGCACGCCGGCTTTTGGTTTGTTTTCCGGCTTGGTCCAATTTGGAAACGACGGGACCCAGCAAATGTTTCAGGAGCAACTCCCTGTTTTGTGAGGATGAAATGCTTAAGCCGGTAACCGCAGGCGCGGGGCGGCTTCTTTTTGTTCGCCGGAGGTCCCGCGCGGAGTTTGCCCGCCTTGTCATGGAACCTTCAGGCCGGCAGCGCCAAACGGCCGTTGGGGTCGGGCGGGCTGCACCTTTTTGCTTCCTCCTTGGGCTTCGCCTCACCGGCGGCGGGTCTCGACGGCACGCTTTTGGCCGCTCGAATGCCCTCTCTCCGCCGGTTTTGCACGGGATGCGCGCGAGCTCGCTCCCTGGCCCGGTATGGTCTCGCGGCCTCTAGGGATGGGCACCTTCAGAGGGCCGGGGAATTGTCCGGTTTGATTGCTCACGCCACGGCCGCTCCGGTCGCGCCGCTGCCCGGCCCCATGAGTTCGATCATGTTGCCATCGGGATCGCGGATATAGAGAGCGGGGCTTGGGCCTTCGGCGCCGTAATTGTCGTCGCTCCCGCCTTCGATCGCCACGCGATGCGCGGCCAGATGCGCCCGCAAGGCGTCGCGCTCGAACGGCCGGATGGCGATGGCGACGTGATCGACATTGCGGCCGTGCCTGCCTGGTGCGGCACCCCCGCGCTTGCCCACCACGCCGTCGATGTTGACGAGGTCGATCAGCGCGGCGCCGGCCCGCAGCTGCCACAGGCCGATATCCGCCTGATGGCGCTCCAGCGTGCAGCCGAGCACGGTTTCGTAGAATTGGCGGGCGCGGGCCGCGTCGGCCACGCGCAGCACCACATGGTCCAGTCCGGCAGGGCGAAAGGGCAGGGTCTCCATGGTTTCCTCCGTTGTCTCGACGCAAAGATAATCGAAATACCGCTCGACATCAAGATACTTGACATGAAGATATTTCATGGCAGGGTTGCGTCCCATGAAGGGCAGGAAGTCAGGCTCGGCAGGGCACGGGGGCGAAGGCGAAGCGCGCGGGAGCGTGTTCGCAAAAGACGGCGAAGCGCGCGGGAGCGTGTTCGCAAAAGACCGCGAAGCACGCGAGAGGCGCGCGGGAGAGAGCGTGCGCGAGAAATACCAGCGCGCTGCCCAGCAGGTGCTTGACGCCGGCGACCACGTGGACCGGGCGCTGGCGCAATGGTCGCGCGAGATGCCCGAGATCGAGATCAAGGGCGCCGACGTGCTGAACCGCGCCCGCCGCCTCACCCTGGAAACGCGGCACGACATCGAGGCGAACTTCAAACGGCACGGACTCGACTCCGGCGAGTTCGACGTGCTGGCGACCTTGCGGCGTTCGGGCGAGCCTTATGCGCTCAGGCCCACCGAGCTCTACCAGTCGCTGATGATCTCGTCGGGCGGGCTGACGGCGCGGCTGGACAGGCTGGAAGCGGCCGGCCTCATCCGCCGCCGCGCCGACGAGGACGACGCGCGCAGCGTGCGCGTGGAGCTGACCCCCGCCGGCCGCCGCAAGATCGAAGCCGCCTTCCGTGCCGACATGGAGCTGGAAAACAAGATGGTCTCAGGCCTGGCGGAATCCGAACGGGCCGAACTCGTCCGCCTGCTGCGCAAACTGACCCAGGCGATGAAGGGATAACTAGTGGAAATTTCGGGACTTATATACTTGACTCCCTCGCCTTCCGGCCCTATATTTGGGTCCTGAACCGAGGGAATGCCAATGTCGAAGTCCACGATTTCCACCTTCCAACTGTTCGCGATGTTTCCCGATCAGGAGACGGCGCGGGTGTATCTGGAAGGCCGCCTTTGGCCGAAAGGCCCCAAGTGTCCGGTGTGTGGCCTTGGCGAGCGGATTACGGCGCGGGCTGGCGGGTATTACCGCTGTAACCAGTGCAAAGAGGATTTCACGGTCCGCACGAACACGATTTTCGAGCGGTCGCACGTTCCCCTGCACAAGTGGATTTACGCGATGTATCTGCTTGTGACCGCGCGTAAGGGCATTTCCTCCATGCAACTCGCCAAGGAAATCGGCATCACGCAAAAGTCCGCGTGGTTCGTTCTTGGACGGCTTCGCGAGGCTTGCGGTGACAATCTGGAAGCCTTGCGCGGCATCGTGGAAATTGATGAGTGCTTCATCGGCGGAAAAGAGAAAAACAAACACTCCGACAAGAGACTCCACACCGGTAGCGGCTCGGGCGGCAAGACTGTGATTCTTGGTATGCGCGAACGTGGCAAGGGCGGACGCACAAAGGCGAAGCCCATCGCGCGAACGGATAGCTGGCACTTGCACCGGGAAATCCATCGCAACATTGAGCCGGGTTCTACAATC
>JBJMVL010000056.1:0-17345 GCA_045810735.1 Alphaproteobacteria bacterium | reverse complement strand
CGCAAGCATCGGCGCACTCTGGAGGCGGTGATCAACTATCGCCGAGTCGAGCCCTCAGCGGAACGCATGCCAATTCGTGGTAAATAGATGGGTTGGCGCAAAGTGACTGACTACCGTCGGCTGTCCAGGGTTGACATTTTGTTCGAACGGATTACATTGTTGCGCAAGTGAATCGGGGCCAATTCGGGCCGCCGAAAGGGTGCTGAACGCGCCCGTTTAGGAGCGCATGATCAGTGAAACGTTGGCCGGCACGAACGCCGGCGTGAGTGAAGTTAGCCTTTCGGACACTTCTTCTTCGAATTCAAATCCCCCAAACGGGGCCACTGCCGAGAACCGGGCCGAAAGCCCGGCTGAAGCCGTTCATGCCTCCACCCCGGCCAGCTTAGCGGAACAATCGCCGCGGCAGGGCTGGTGGAAACGCCGGACCGCCGAGACAGCCGATGGCGGCATCTCCCTTGTCCAAGTCGGGGGGGAGGGGGTACGCGAATCTGCGAAAACAACCCCACCAGATTTGGTGACAGGCGGCGATCAAACCACAAACACGCTCTCAGGATCGGGGGAGGAGGCTTGCGGCAGTGACTTCAACTCTCAAGATGCTGCGGATTCTGTGGAAGCACCTACCAGCACTGCGTCGCCTCGAAATGGTTTCGAAGGGCTCGGGCTGGCACCCGAAGTCCTTAAGGCTGTTGCCCAAAGCGGCTACACCACGCCCACGCCCATTCAGGCGCAGGGCATCCCGCCGGTTCTCGCCCGCCGCGACATCATCGGCATCGCCCAGACCGGCACCGGCAAGACCGCCAGCTTCACCCTGCCGATGATCGAACTGCTGGCACGCGGCCGCCCCAAGGCCCGTATGCCGCGTTCGCTCATCCTCGAGCCCACCCGTGAGCTCGCCGCGCAGGTGGCGGAGAGCTTCGAGAAGTACGGCAAGTACAACAAGCTTTCGATGGCACTCCTGATCGGCGGCACCTCGTTTGACGATCAGGATCGCAAGCTCGACCGGGGCGTGGACGTGCTGATCGCCACGCCCGGCCGCCTGCTCGATCATTTCGAGCGCGGCAAGCTGATGCTCTCGCAGGTGCAGATTCTGGTGGTGGACGAAGCCGACCGCATGCTCGACATGGGCTTCATCCCGGATGTCGAGCGCATCTGTAAGCTGATCCCCTTCACGCGGCAGACCCTGTTCTATTCCGCAACCATGCCCTCGGAGATCCGCAGGCTGACTGAGCAGTTCCTGCACAATCCCGTGCGGGTCGAAGTGGCCCGGCCGGCCACGACCGCCGAGAACATCACGCAGGAAGTGCTGGAGGTGCCGGCAAACGATTGGGCCAAGCGCGAAGCATTGCGGCGCCTCATCCGTGAGAACGCCGTCGGCAACGCTATCGTGTTCTGCAATCGCAAGCGCGACGTCGATGTGGTAGCGCGATCGCTCTCCAAGCATGGCTTTAATACCGCGCCACTGCATGGCGATCTGGACCAGTCTGTCCGCACACGGACATTGGACGGATTCCGCAGCGGCGCCGTGCAGTTCCTGGTGGCGAGCGACGTGGCGGCGCGCGGGCTCGATATCCCCGCCGTCTCGCACATCTTCAATTTCGACGTGCCGTATCACGCCGACGATTACGTGCACCGCATCGGCCGCACCGGCCGCGCCGGCCGCTCGGGCCACACCTACATGCTGGCAACGCCGCGCGACGCGAAATACATGGAGGCTATTGAGAGGCTGATTGGTTCGCCCCTCAAGCGCATCGCAATGGACGGGTTGGCAGAAGCGGTGAGAGCCCAGCCGCAGCGCGAGTCTCATTCCCATGGCGACCGCAATCGCGGCCGGCGCGGGCCATCGCGTGGCGAGCATCGCCATCGCGAGCGTTCGCAGCAGCAGCCGCAGCACGCTGCTTCTCAACCGCAAAAGCAGCACCAAGCGCCCGAGCCGCATCGCCAGCCGGAGCAAAAGCCGCAACAGCAGCCGCGTGCCCAGCACACACCCAAGCGGCAGGCGAAAGCGGAAGAGCGCAAGCCGGACGCGATGCAGCTTCCCGCATTCCTGCTGCGCCCGGTCCCGCTGCCAAAGAGCGACAAACCTGCGGCGCCTGTCCGCAAGAAGGTGCCGATCACAGCCTGAGCGAAACCGCGCACGAAATGAGCGGGAATGGCCCCAAGGTTTTCGGCATCGGTTTTCAGAAGACGGGCACGTCCTCACTGGACGCAGCGTTCCGGATTTTGGGCTACCGAACGGACAGGGGCGTGTTTATCAACGCGCCCGCCAAACGCGACAGCATCTTTATCGATCTGCCGCTGACAAATGCAAAGGTGCTGGAGCGGGTGTTGCCGATTGCACGAGAGAAGGAAGCTTTCTCAGACAATCCGTGGCCCTTGCTCTACCGCGAACTGGACGCTCTCTTTCCCGGCTCGAAATTCGTGCTGACAGTGCGCGATCCTAAGTCATGGATCGCGAGCCTCGCCGGTCACTACGGCGACCGCGAAAGCGACCTGCTGGAATGGCTCTACGGCTGCCGCAACGTCGTCGGCAACGAGGCTCGATGTGTAGAGGCATACGAGGCGCACAATGCTGCTGTGCGCCGTCACTTTGCTTCTCGGCCCGGCGCGCTCCTGCAAATCGACATTGAAAGGGAGCCGGCTTGGGGAAGACTTTGCGGTCTCCTTGATAAGCCCGCCCCTGCTCAGCCATTTCCCCACGCGAACAGTGCCCACGATCGCGAGCGCAAGCGGTCGACGCTTTGGCACCGGATCAAGGAGGCAGCCCGGCAGCCCTGAGCGAGGCAACACCGCTCGCGCCGCCGTGACTTGCGTCAGCAGTTTCGACGCCTATGTTCCGGCAAACCATCGGGGCATTTCACGGGCAGGCACCCCGCATTCGGAGGACTTATGAAGCGTACCATTTTGCTCGCGGCCGCGAGCGCCGTCGTCATTACCGCAGCCGCCGCGAGCGTGGCAAAAACGATGTACGGCACCTGGGGTGTCGACCTGGCAGCGATCGACCACAGCGTCCGCCCGGGCAATGACTTTTTCATGTACGTCAACGGCACCTGGTACAAATCGGCGGTCATTCCTCCCGACCGCGCCAGCACCGGCTCCTTCCAGGATCTCCGCATCCTGAGCGAAAACCGCATGAAGGAGATCGCAGCCTCCCTCGATTCAAAACCGCGCGAGCAACTGACGGACGAAGAGCGCAAACTTCGCGATCTCTATGACGGCTTCATGGACGAAAGGCAGATCGAGGCGAATGGCCTCACGCCAGCAAAAAAGGACCTCGATTACATCGCAGGCCTGAAAACACCGGAAGATGTAGCTACCGCAATGGGAGCGCCGATGCTGCAGCTCGATGGCCCGTTTGGCGGCGGCATCGCGTTCAATCCGAAAAACACCAATGAATATCAGCTGACGCTGGGGCAGTCGGGGTTGGGCATGCCCGATCGCGACTACTATCTTAAAGACGATGCAGCGCTGCAGAAGACCCGTGAGGCCTACAAGAAGCATCTCGCGACGGTCTTCACGTTGGCCGGGCTCAGCAATCCGGCCAAGCGCGCCGAAGGCGTTTACGATCTTGAACACAAGATCGCCGAGGTATCATGGCCGAACGCCGATCGCCGCGATGTGGACAAGGTCTTCAATCCGATGTCCGTGTCGCAGCTGAAAGGCTTCGCACCGCAGTTTCCCTGGGATGCCTATCTGAAATCAGCCGGCGTATCCGTGAACGGTCCGAAGAGCGAGCGCGTCCTGATCATTGCCGAGAAGTCGGCCTTTCCCAAGCTCGCGGAGATCTTCGGCGACACCCCCATCGAAACGTGGCGCGACTATCTGACGGCGCATTATCTGCACGCCTACGCCGCGTATCTGCCGAAGGCGTTCGACGAGGAGAATTTCGCGTTCTACGGTAAGGAGCTTCAGGGGAACGATCAGCAATTGCCGCGTGCGACCCGCGCCGCACACATGCTGGACGACAACATGGGTGAAGCGCTTGGCAAGCTTTATGTGGCGAAGTACTTCCCGCCTTCTGCGAAGGCGAAGGCGGTGGAGCTCGTCAACAATTTGCTTCGCGCTTATGACCAGGACATTCGTACACTCTCATGGATGACGCCGGCCACACGTGAGAAGGCGCTCTACAAACTGCACCACTTCGGCGTGAAAATCGGCTATCCGGACCATTGGCGTGATTACTCTCCGCTTGTAATCAAGCGCGACGACCTGCTCGGAAATGTTCAGCGCTCTGCGGCCTTCGAGTGGAACCGCCAACTCACACGCATTGACCGGCCGGTCGACAAGACAGAGTGGGGGATGACCCCACCGACGGTCAACGCTTACGACAATCCGTTCTTCAATGAGATCGTGTTTCCGGCCGCGATCCTCCAGCCGCCATTCTTCGATCCCAACGCCGACGACGCGGTGAACTATGGGGGGATCGGCGCGGTGATTGGCCATGAGATTAGCCATGGTTTTGACGATCAGGGCGCCAAATTCGATGCGCAAGGCAATGTCACCAATTGGTGGACCGACGCCGACAAGAAGACGTTTGCGGAAAAGACCAAGGCACTGGGCCAGCAATACGATTCGTACGAGCCGCTGCCGGGCCTGCACATCAACGGTGCGTTCACGATGGGTGAGAACGTTGCCGACAACGCCGGCATCACCATTGCGCTGAAGGCTTACCACATCTCCCTGCATGGCAAGAAGGCGAGGACTGTCGATGGGCTAAGCGGCGATCAGCGTTTCTATCTGTCTTATGGGCAGATCTGGCGGTCGAAGATGCGCGACAGCGCGCTGCGCCAGCAAATCCTGTCGAACGAACACAGCCCGGCGATGTTCCGCCCGATCGGCGCCACGCGCAACCAGGATGAATGGTACGCGGCGTTTAGTGTGAAGCCTGGCGACAAGTACTACCTGCCGCCGGAGCAGCGGGTAAGGTTGTGGTAACGGCAAAAAGGAGAGGACTTCGCTTGGAAGTTCTCTCCGTTCGGCGCTCGAAAATGCGAGCGGCTATCCGTGTCCGGTGATCAGCCACAAAAGGATGATAATCGGGATCGGCACGCCGATCAGATAAAGCAGGCACGAACGCATCGCTTCTCCGTTGCTGCCGTGGCGCCATAATAATGTGAAAAGACGCTCGCTGGTTCCCCAATAACGTCAACGCTGCAGGCGGCGCAATGCATAGAAAGCAATCGCGGCTGCCACCGAGACGTTCAGGCTGTCCATCTTGGGGGTCACCGGAATGCCGGCGGTCACGTCGCAGCGCTCCCGCACCAGCCTGCGGATACCCGCGCCTTCCGATCCCAGAACTATCGCAATATCTCCGAAATGATCGATGTCTTCGATGCTCTGCTCGGAGTCGCCGGTTAACGCAATCCGCCAGAATTGCAGATCACCAAGCTGCTCGAGGGAGCGTGCGATGTTTACCACCTCCACATACGGGACAAGGTCCAGCGCGCCAGACGCTGACTTGGCCAATGTACCGGTTTGAGGCGGGGCGTGCCGATCCTGAACAACGACGGCGCTTACCCCCAGCGCGGCTGCTGAACGAAGGATTGCGCCAACATTATGCGGATCCGAGACCTGATCGAGCACCGCGACTATGCGCCCACCCGGCCTTGAATTGGCGAGGGCCGTCTCTAGCTCCATAGCAGGGAGAGGCTCACACAGGAGCGCCGCTCCCTGATGTATCGCACCGGGTGGCACAACTCGTGCGACAGCGTCGGCAGGAGCGATCTGATGCTTAACCCTTCCGAGCAACTGTGGCCCAATTGCCGCGGCGGCATTTTCTGTAAGCACCGCGCGATGCACTCGGCGGCGTGGATTTGCGAGCGCGGCACGGACGGGGTGCGTCCCGTACAGCCAAATTCCTGCATCGGATCGGTTAACGGGTGAGCGCCTGGTCATGGAGTTCGCAAAAATGTCAGTCGACACGGTGGCATCGCGTCCGGGAACAAAGGCCGAGCGGTCCGAGTTTCCGACCTGCAACGAGGGCTTTATTATGACAGTACATACCCGCGCCATCGAGCGTTTTGCGCGTGACGATACCGCCCGTGCGCATATTCTTGTCGATCTGCCGCCTGCGGCGGCTTATGAAAAATTCCGGCATGACATCACCCGTTGGTGGCCCCGGGAATACACCTATTCCGGCGAATGCATGGAAGACTTGTACCTCGAAGGCCGAAAGGGCGGCATATTCTGGGAGCGGGGTCCGGAAGGCTTCCGCTGCGATCTGGCACGCGTTCTCCGTTGGATGCCGCCCGACCGAATGATTCTGCGCTGGCATATTTCTCCCGGCCATCGGCCCGAGCCGAACCCCGAGCGGGCGAGCGAAGTCGAAATCCGTTTTGTGTCCGATGGCGGTACAGGCACACGGATTGAGGTGGAGCATCGCGCATTTTCGCGTCACGGAACCGGTGGCGGGGAATACTGTGCACGGATGAGTTCGGATACGGGGTGGCCACTTATCCTGAACCGCTTTGCAGAGCATTGCGGATGCGGTGAAGCCAATGCGCCGCGTGTGCTGCGCTCGGTCGCCTGACGGCTTCCAAATCCAAACGCGAGGGCCGAATTCCGCCAGTTGACAGGCTGGCGTGAATTGCGGATATCCGCCCGCCCTGAATTGGGGGAATGTCCCGAGCGGCAAAGGGGGCGGACTGTAAATCCGCTGGCTTAGCCTTCGTAGGTTCGAGTCCTACTTCCCCCACCATCCTCGTCCCCAGGCAGTGGTGAGCCCCACGAAATCCTGCTAACGCAGCCCCCGCGCGGGTGTAGCTCAATGGTAGAGCAACAGCCTTCCAAGCTGATGACGAGGGTTCGATTCCCTTCACCCGCTCCAGTACTTAGCTGATTTCAAAGCGAAAGTTTTACAGCAGTTTTACATTTTCGGTTCGCTGTTCACCCTGCCACACCCGAGGAAGCAGTTGTCGTTCCATCGCTAAGCCGATGTCGTGCCAATGCGATTTTCCGATCACGCCAGGTTGGGTGTCTGAATAGAACGAACGTAATGCTTTATGAGTAGCGGTGCTTCGCTTTTGTGCGATCCAGATGACGTATCGTCCGCCGCGGCCGTTGTGAGCGCGCGCTTTGACCTCATCCACGACGAAGCCCGCGTGAGCGAGACGGCGCTTGAACGCCGCATCCGGCGCTGCTGACCATATTACTAGCAGACCGCATGGACGGAGCGCTTGGCGAGCGGCCCCAAGACCTTGGAGATCGTAGAGGGTGCCGTTCGCGCTCCGGCTGAGGCCGTCAGGACCATTGTCAACGTCAAGTAGGATCGCATCGAAGCGTGATCGTGCCGAGGCAATCAAGCATCCAACATCGATTTCCTGAAGGCTGACACGCGGGTCGTCGAGACAGCCGGCAGTGAGCTCTGCCATTGGGCCCCGCGCCCATTGGATGACCGCAGGCACGAGTTCTGCGACCAGAACCTGCGCATCTGTGGCAAGTCTGGACAGTGCGGCCCGCAGCGTGAAGCCCATGCCGTATCCGCCGATAAGGATACGGCAGTTCTTGCGGCCACCAAGGCGATCGCAAGCCAGCTCGGCAAGCGCGATTTCGGAGCCGTTCATACGGCTGTTCATGAGTACGGTGGCGCCCGCCGTGATTGAGAACTCGCAACCACGTTGCATGAGCCTCAGCTCGCCGCCGCCCGGTACGTTGGCGGTATCCAAATGGACCCAAGGAAGCATGAATAGCCACATCCATGAAAAGCGCCGCACAGTATGCCGCGGTAGCCGGCTGTGTTCGCCGATCAATTACTAAAACGCTCGCAGCGGATATCCAAAACTACGCCCAGGCGGTGATGTTTTGCTGCGGAACGCAGCGGCGCAGCAGGAAACCAGTGCAAGCGCTCCTGTTATACTGTGAATTGATATTTGGAGCGGCAATACCGATGAGAATGCGGTTGTCAGGCTTGGGAGAACCAGCGCTACCCTTGCACCGTTGCAGTGAGCGCCAGACCTAATTCTTTGTCGCGCGCATTTTGCTGCGGTGTTCCGCCATCAGAGTTTTCAGACCCGAAAGGGTGGATTTCGTATGCCTGGACCTCATAGCACGGTGGAAGCATAGTAACGAGGCCCCGGATCTAAGTACCGCGGCAAACTAATGCGGCGATGGCCTGGCCTGTTTGTGGGCGCGGATAAATTCCGCGACAACAGAGAGCGTACTGATCTTGCCCTTGGGATGATGTGGCGCGTCGACATCGATCAGGATGCCGCCGTTGCATTTGAAGGACGTCGTGCCACTGATCTGACACCACAGCGACCAGGGCTTACCATTCTTCAGCTTCGACGGAAGTACGTAATTGAGGGTGAAGCTGGAGTTGCCGAGGAAGCTGTCCGACATGTCGACGCTCTTGCCGGTGATCGGGTTCTTGCCCGCGAGGCCCTGCCCATAGCTATCCGTCCCCGTGCAATCCACGTTGGTATGTTGCCAGGCCCACACGTTGCCGCCGTAGGCGCCGCCGTCCACGCCGGTGTAGGCCGTTCCATAGTCGCAGTAGTCGCCGCCGGCGCTCGTTGCCAGCCCGAAGGAATGCACACCCGCCTCCGCGACGGTAACATGAGCGCCAAAGAGCGCCGCCGTGGTCAGCATCAGATATATGTTCATGTGATCCCCCAGTATTTGCACTTTGCAGCGAGCGCCAGCCCTAATTCTTTGTCTCGCCCATTCTGCTGCGGTGTTCCGCAATCAGAGTGCCTAGCAAGGAACGGGTGGACTTTGCGCCCTTGCGTGCTTCTCCCTGGAAGGGAAGCAACACGCCACTCCCCGCTTCGAATGGTACGCTGCCGTTGACGCACCACAGGGTGAAGGTGCCACCGATCTTGAACTTTGGCGGGAAATCGATGCTGCAAAGATAGGAACCGGAGTACTGAGGCACATTGTCAAACAAGACGACGTTCTTGCCGATACCCCTCGTTTTTCCGGCGATGCCTGGACCACCCCAATAGCTATCGCCGGCACAGTCCGCGTTCAGGTGATTCCATGTGTAAAGGTTTCCGGACCAGACCCCTTCGCCGCCGTCGCAATACGAGTTGCCGCCCGCCGTTCCGAACGAGAACTTTTGCGTTTCGTATCCTTGTGCGGCTGCCGTGCCGGCCAGAAGCGCCGCAGCGCTCAGCATCAGATATTTATTCATGGCGTCCCCCGCGTTCTCCGAGTTCTGAACTATCTTCCGGCGCGTGCGGCTTTTCTTGCAACGATCATCTCGCCTACCTTTGCAGCGGTCGAAACATGGCCGCGATGCTCGGCCGGAAAGCCCAGCTTGTAGGTGCCGGAATTGGCCTCGAAGCAGCCGGTTGTGCCACTGAAACAGACCCACATGCCCCAGGCGCCGCCGTCGCGGATCGGCCTGTCGAACTGGAATGCATAGTCGCTGAAAGCTGAATTGTCGGTGACTTGTTCGAACAGCGTGTATCGCTTCTTGTCGACCGTTCCGATGACCTGGCCGTTTCGGCCCCACAGTCCTCATTCAGATGCAGCCCGACTGCAAAGTGGCTACCGGTTCGGCGAAAGCTCATGCCGTCGCAATAGGAGCCGCCACCCTGCGTTTGGAAGTGGATGGTATGCGATTTGAACTCGTTGGCGGCCGGCACAGGTGTCGCAGTGCCGAGCCACGCCGCCGACGTGAGCATCAGATATTTGTTCATGCGATCCTCCGCTCCCAGTCGTTCGGTTACTTGAGCCCTTTGTGCTGTTCGATCAGGGCGGCCGTTTGCGAGACCACGCCGCGGCCGATTTTGGCGTGCGGATGTAGCTTGTAGGTTCCTGAATCCACGACGAAAGAGCTGGTGCCGTTTATTTGCTGCCACTCGGTCCAGGTGCCACGATTTTTGAATGGCAGGGAAAGGTCAAAGCTGATTTCGGAGTTCGCGCTGTACGAGAGCTCAACGTGCTTTCCGAACGCCGACTTCATCGCCAAGCCCTCGCCGTATGCGATGCCGCTATTGCCGCACTGAGAATATTGCGCGGCATAAATCCCCGCTCCGCTCGTATTGAAAGTGATCGCGCAGTCGGAGTGGTCAAAATAAATAGTCCCAGCCGGCGTGCCGGCCGCGGCCTGCGAACTCAGCAACGCAGCGCTGGTCAACATCAGATATTTGTTCATGTGATCCCCCTGCTCTGCGGTTGCTGAACTATTTTCCGGCGCGTGCGGCTTTTCTCGCAGCGATCATCTCGCCGACCTTCGCAGCGGTCGATATCTGACCGCGATGCTCGGCCGGAAAACCCAGTTTGTAGGTCCCGGCACTGATCTCGGAGCAACTGGTATTGCTGAAGCAGGCCCACAAATCCCATTGGCCGCCATTTCGGATGGGCTTGTAGATGTCGTACTGCAGCGTCTCGTTTCCAGAAAAACTCTCGAACAGTGTGGATTGCTTTCTGTCGACGGTGCCGGCCACCTCGCCATTCTTGCCGCCGCAGTCTTCGTTCAGATGCAAACCGACGGCGAGGTGCCTGCCGCTGCGATGGAAGCTCATGCCATCGCAATAGGGGTAGCCGCTTTGCGAATAGAAGTGGATGGTGTGCCACGTGAAGTCGTTGGCGGCGGCCACGGGAAACGCGGTGCCGAGAAGTGCCGCGGCGCTCAGCATCAGATACTTGTTCATGTGACCCCAGTATTTTGGCGCAACTTCATAACACAGGGGAAGTGTTGCGCCTACGCAGATGCAAGACCTCGATATCTAGCCTTTCTCATGCTGAAACAAAGACACCGGCCGTCGCCCCGGGTGTCGCGCCCCAGCAACCGCGCTGATTCAATCCCGATCACGTAAGGGGTATGCGGGAACCGGGCACATCCGGGGGCGTTGGGGTTTGTGTCGGGAACACAGGTACATAGTATGGCCAGAGCGTTCGATCTATTGCCAGCGCCGGAGCGGGCGCGGCGTTATCGGGAGATGGCAAAAGCGGCCCTGCACATGGCCGAGGATGCCCCCACTTCGGAAGATAAAGCCTCCTACATCAGCCTTTCGGCAAGCTGGCACTCGCTGGCCACCAGCCTCGAGCGCGAACCGGGCGAGGATGCCCTGCCCGCGACCCGCGACGGGCTGACTGCGAATACCGCCGCAGACCTTAATTAAATTCACCTTGAGCGGCTCAAGCTGTCGCAGGTTAATGCGATTCATCTCCAGCTGTGAAAAGTGGTGCGCATTGTTTGTGGCCATGAACCTGAGCCGGACGGGCACCGGGGATCTTGCCCGTCCGGCCTTCTTCCCTGAAAAATCGCCTTTGCTGATTGACATTTTTCTGTCGGCACGGCCCCTGCAATGTCCTGTTTCAAAAAGGGAGTAGCGCCCATGATGAAACAATGTATTCCCGCATACAGCCCCGGCGTGGCGCGCAGGGCGACCGACCCTTGGTCCCGTATTTTGCGCCGGTACCGCCCAACGTTGCGCACGCCCTTCGGGCTGCGCTGACAGACTCTGGAGCAGCCTGTCCTTGGCTGCGCTGACGGCGCGGCGGCGGTAATATCCGCCATGGCTGATTTGCTAACAGCACCCGGGATTCCGGAATCGGAACTGGAAGAGCGGTTCGTGCTCTCCTCCGGGCCGGGCGGGCAGAACGTCAACAAGGTGGCGAGCGCGGTGGAGCTGCGCTTCGATGTGGCGGGTTCGCTCTCGCTCTCCGATGACGTGAAGCAGCGTTTGCGCGCACTCGCCGGCCGCCGCCTCACCAAGAATGGCGTGCTGGTGCTGCACGGCAACCGCTTCCGCGATCAGCAGAAGAATCGCGCCGATGTCCGGGCGCGGCTCGCCGATCTCATCGCCCGCGCGGCGATCGCGCCGAAGAAACGCAAGGCCACGAAACCGTCGCACGCCGCCCGCCAACGGCGCATCACGGAGAAGAAAGTGCGCTCCAAACTCAAGCGGACGCGCGGCGGTGGCATCGCACTGGAATGACAAGACGATGCCGCCGGGAAATTGCGTGCGGGGAATTTTGTTGAGCCGCCGTTCGTCTGATAGATGCGGCAGCGCGTGAGGCAGCTGCGCGCAGTCAGGGGGCAATCATGCATTCGGGTCACCGGTACCGGAGAAGCCCCCATCTCGTCCAAATTTGCGCGGCCGCGTGCGGTCTGGCGCTTGGAATGTCATCGGACGCCAACGCAGTGGCAACGCTGAAGACTCTCCATTCCTTCTGTACCGAGCAATTCTGCCCCGACGGGCTCAATCCCGCCAACGGACTGCTGCGCGATGCCCAAGGCAATCTCTATGGCGAAACAACCGAAGGCGGTGCCTTTGGCCATGGAACTGTGTTTCAGCTGTACCAGCCGCCCGGCAAGACCAAATATAAGATCCGCGTGCTGCACGATTTCTGCTTCGATGCCGGCAGCACCTGTCACGCAGGCGAAACTCCGGGAGACGGCGGCCATCTCATCATCGACACGCAAGGCAGCATCTATGCCGCTGTGAGCGATAACGACGGCGGCCTCGTGCTGAAGCTCACGCCCCACAATGGAGGAAAGCGCTGGTCGTCGCGCGTCCTTTACGACTTTTGCTCGATGCCGGATTGCGTCGACGGATCGGAACCCGCCGCGCTTACCTATGCCGGCGCAGCGGGCGGCGCGCCCTATGACGGCACCTCGCCGCTTTATGGTATCGCGGAATTTGGCGGGCAGAACGCCATGGGCACCGTCTTTCGACTCAAGCCAACGTCGAAGGGCCAATGGTCGGCGCGCACGCTTTACAGCTTCTGCGCCCAGGCCGGCTGCGCCGATGGCTCCGATCCCGCGCACGATCTTCTGCTCGATGCGAGCGGAAACCTGTACGGCGTGACGGGCGCCGGTGGCGGCGCGGGCAATCCTGGCGTCGTGTTCAAGCTGTCGGCTTCGCCCAACGCATCGTGGCACCAAACCGTGCTCCATGCCTTTTGCGCGGCGCCGGATTGTGCGGATGGACAATCGCCATCCGGGGGGTTGGTCATGGACAGCGCCGGGACTCTTCTCGGCCTCACCGCCTTCGGCGGCAATGCAGGATGTCGCGGCAATCTCGGCTGCGGCGTCGTCTACAAGATTGCGCCTGACGGCGTGCAAACGGTCGTTCACGCGTTCTGCAGCCTCGGCAATTGCGCCGATGGAGAACTGCCGACCGGCCGGCTCACGATGGACGCCGCCGGCAACCTGTTCGGCACCACATTCGTCGGCGGCGCGCAACAGGGCGGTACGGTGTTCCAGCTGACCGGCGGCACGCATCAGGTGATCTTCGATTTCTGCTCGGGGGCATGCCAGGGTGCCGCCTCAGAACCGACCGAAGGTGTGATCTTCGACGATACCGGCAACCTGCTCGGCACCGCGGGCGGCGGGAAAACAAACCTTGGCGTCGCCTATCGCCTTACGCCGTAGAACCACGCAGCGCACCGGTAGGGGGCCCGTCACCCACGCAATCAAGGACAAGACGCGGATTGTCTGACGAGGCGCCAGTATCGGCAATCGGTATGCTCTCCCGAACCATGCCGGTGAGATCATGTGTGGCCGGCTTCCGACGCCGCTTTTTGAATCAGCGCGGCGACGGCTTTGGTGGAAAATCGGGGACACGATACGTATTCCCCGACGGCACATTGAGCGTCGGCAATAGGTATGCTGTCCCCCAATTAGTCCGGTAACATGTTGGTGCCCCAATTCATGAATTCACGAAGATTTCTTCGCCTCATCATTTGTTTGCAGCGAGTTCTTCTCTCGGCGTTGTCTTGTGGCCTGTCCCGCGAAGATATGTTATCACTTGAGCCTGGCGAGCCGGGGAAGGTCATGCGGTACAGGCGAGAGCTTTCAATCGTTCAATCGGCAACTCTGGCTGTTGCGCTTTCAGTTGCGCTGGTCACCGGGGCAGGCACTGCGCAGGCGTGGACGTTCAAGACATTGTACGAGTTCACGGGCCGCGCAGACGGAGGCATACCAGGTAAGTTGCTCCGCGATAATGCAACGGGCGAGTTGTACGGTACCACCTATGGGGGCGGTTATAACTGTGGCGTAGTTTACAAACTAGCTCCCGATGGGACGCAGACCGTCCTGCACGCCTTTAACGGGCCACAAGGTGTTCGGCAAAATCCATCGCAGCACGCGCATGTTAACGTCAAGAACAAGGGTTGCCATCCTGTGGGCGGGAGGCTGATCAAAGACGACAAGGGCAACCTCTACGGCGCCACTTCGGATGGAGGCGACATGAGTTGCGACGAGAACGGCGGTAAGGGTTGCGGCGTGGTCTACAAGCTGAGACCGGACGGCAAATACATCGTGCTGCACACCTTCGAAGGGGTTGGCCACTCAGATCACGCCGCGACGGGGCTAATTCGGGACGACGCCAACGGTGATTTATACGGCGCGACTTACCAAGCGGTTTTCAAACTCGCAGCGGATGGAACGTACACGACGGTCGCATCCCTCGCGTCGGTAAGCGAGCTCACCTCGGGACCCCATCGCACACTCTATGGCACAACATATTACGGCGGCGGTGAGCACTGTAACTGCGGGTCGATTTTCAGGATTAGCCAAGGTGCCGGTGAAATCCTGTACTCTTTCAAAAAGAGACCATTGGGCCATCCAAGCAGCTTGGCCATGGACGAATCCGGCAATCTCTACGGCGCCGGCATTGGCCACTACGATGACGGTGGGTCGGTTTTTAGGTTTGCGCCAAACAATGACATCAAGTGGCTCTACAAATTCAAGGGAAGCGGGAGCGCTGGACCTGAAGGTGATCTCGTCCTTGATCCATCCGGCAAAATCTACGGAATGACGCTGGGAGGAGAAGGCACACTGTTTCAGCTGGATCCCGATGGGACGAAAACGACCCTTCATGTTTTCGCGGATCCCTATACCCCGTGGGGCGGGCTAATCACAGACGCTGGCGGTAATCTATATGGCGTAACTGAAGGCGTTCAGGGAACCGTGTTCGAGCTGGTGAAGTAGCCCTCCACACATCCACATCGACGGTGGCGAGCACTGTTTCCGCTTACGTTCTCTCACGCGGCTTTGGTGGCTGACAGCACATCGCCGGTTTCCAGCAGCGTCTTGAGGTTGGAGAGGATGCGCGGCCAGCCGCCGGACACAGCCTCGATGGTCTTCGAATCCGCCACGTCGATCTCATGCACGATGCTGAGCTTGGCGATGTCGCCGTCCTGCTCGATCTCCATCGTGCAGCGCGTGTAGCCTTCCGCCTTCAGCTCGGGGCGGAATTCGTTGCGCCATTTGATGACCAGCCGCTTCATCGGTTCCGCTTCGAGGATTTCGCCGGTATCCGCCACGCGGCCGTCCGGCAGCGTCAGCTTCCACGGCGAGCCCGGCTGCCAGTCGGTTTCCGCCGTCACGCCGAACCAGTACTGCTTCATGAATTCGGGCGTCGTCAGCGCCTCCCACAATTTCTGTGGCGTGGTGCGGATGTAGATAACGTAAACGAACCGGCTATTGCTCATCGTTCTTCCCTTCCAGTTGTTGTTTGAGATCGGAAAGCGCGGCGAGATGCGCGCGCTCGAACTTCGCCACCCACCGTTCGGCAATGTCGTTGATCGGCACGGGATTGAGGACGTGCAGCTTGTTCCGGCCGATCTTCCGTGTGCTGACGAGATTGGCGGCTTCGAGGATGGCAAGGTGCTTGCTCACCGCCTGCCGCGTCATCTGAAGCCCGTCGCATAGCTCACCCAGGGTCTGCCCGTTCTTGGCAAAGAGCCGGTCCAGCAAAGCCCTGCGGCTCTCGTCCGCCAGCGCCCGGAACACCGCATCCATGCTCACGGGCGATTGTATGCAACCATTCAGTTGCCTTTCGAGCCGAAACATTTTGTGAACTTAAATGTTTGACTATAGGCATATGTGGACTATATTATCCCAATTATGTAGTTGACAACACAAGGCGCAGTTCCTAGATTAAAGGTCAGTTTTGAGGGATTTGGCCTGTGAGTATCTTCAAAGAAGCCCGTTTTAACGACGAAACCGCAGCCCGCGCGTGGTTTGAGGCTGCCCGCTGGCCAGAAGGGCCGATCTGCCCTCATTGCCGCTCTGGGAAGCATTACCCCACGAAGATCGAGGGCCGTTACCGTTGCGCCGACAAAGGGTGCCGGAAGGACTTCACCGTCACGACCGGAACGGTCATGGAGCGCAGCCATTCGCCCCTGACGCATTGGGCCGTTGCCTTCACGATGGGCTGTTCGAGCAAGAAAGGCTTCTCCGCTCACCAGCTGCACCGCACGTTGGGCTGCCAGTACAAGACGGCTTGGTTTCTCCATCATCGCGTTATGGAAGCGATGCGCGAAGGCGGCTTGGACGTTCCGCGCCTTGGTGGCGAAGGCAAGGTCGTGGAAGCTGATGAAACTTACTACGGCAACTTGAAGGTCAAGCGTACGCTTTCAGCCAAAGGTCACCCCTTTACAAAAAGTGGCGGCGGTAAGCGCGCGAACAAGCGGTCTATCGTGACGCTGGTAGAGCGTGGCGGCCGTGCGCGCTCATTCCATGTGCCGCGCGCCGATAAGGCGACTGTCTCAAAAGATCGTGGCGGACAACATCGCGCACGAAAGCCGGTTGCACACGGACGAAAGCAATCTGTATCGCGGTGCGGATGCACTGTTCGCCGAACATGCGACCGTGAAGCACTCCGCTGGTGAGTATGTGCGCGGTGACGTGCATAGCAATTCTGCGGAAGGCTATTTCTCAGTGTTCAAGCGCGGGATGCGCGGTGTGTACCAGCATTGCAGCGAAAAGCATTTGCATCGCTATCTCGCGGAATTCGATTTCCGCTTCAACCGCCGTGCGGCCCTTGGCTGGACGGACGAAGCCCGCACGATTGCGGCCGTGAAGGCAGCCGAAGGCAAGCGGCTGACCTATCATCAGCCTAGTAAAATCGAAGTCGTTTAAGAGCGTCGCCGCGCACTTTTCGCGTTGGCGGCAGAAACGGCTTTAATGCGGCGGGGCGCAGATCGTGGTGGCTGCGGCTTGCCGCGCTTGCGTGGAATAGCCTTCAATGGGGTAGGCTTCATGTTGAACGCCGCACGGAGTGTTTTGCGCAGCCGCTGCTCCGTTTCCACATCGCTATAGGAATCATCGGTCTTAGGCATGGGCGGTGACGATATGACAAATCGCGAGGCGGAGGAAGAGGACGCTCGCATTGAAAAGATCATGGATGAAGCAATCCAGCCCTACGCAATGGAACTGGGCTTATTGCTTTACGAATGGAACACCCTGCACGTCACCCTTACGTCCCTGTTCGTGGCCGTCTGCCAAGAGAGCGGCGGGGCACAAGAAGACATTCTCCTGGCGGCGTGGAACGCCGTTCCGAATGATCGCCTGCAACGTCACATGTTACGGCAAGCGGCGCGAGTTAGATTTACCCGCCGTCACGACCGCATGAAGCGCGTGAGAATCACGGATGATGAAATCTCGG